>JBDSBT010000130.1:0-16683 GCA_039921425.1 Gemmatimonadaceae bacterium
ATGAGAAAGAACGAATAGAGAAGCAGCCGGTGAGCCAGCTTCACGCGCTCGACCTTGCCTCGTCATTCAGACGGTAGCCGAAACCTCTCACCGTTTCGATCAAATCCCCGGCGGCGCCAAGCTTCGCTCGCAATCGCTGCACGTGCATGTCCACGGTGCGCGTCTGGATATCGGGAGCGGCATCCCAAACGGATTGAAGGAGGTGAGACCGCCCCTGAACGCGGCCTTTTCTCTCGGCGAGGAGGAGAAGCAGCTTGAATTCG
Organism: Gemmatimonadaceae bacterium; assembly: GCA_039921425.1. GTDB lineage: Bacteria > Gemmatimonadota > Gemmatimonadetes > Gemmatimonadales > Gemmatimonadaceae > UBA4720. The sequence goes on from JBDSBT010000130.1 coordinate 264, forward strand.
GTTGGGGTGAGCTCTACTTCGGCGTCATCCACAGTAACGCGATGTGCGCCCCTATCAATTGAAATTCCGCCGATCGACACAACGTCGAGCTGTGGCGTTGACGGAGCGATTCTCCTGAGGATCGCCTTCACCCGGAGGACGAGCTCCTGCGGACTGAAGGGCTTGGTCAAGTAGTCATCTGCGCCGAGGGAGAGACCTTCAATTCTGTCTTGCTCTTCGCGCCGCGCCGTCAGCATGAGAACGGCAACATCGCGGGTACGTTCGTCCCCCCGCATTCGGGCGAGCACCTCGAAGCCGGAAATTCCCGGCAGCATGAGGTCGAGAATGACAAGCGAGGGACGCTCGCGCCGTGCCAGCTCGAGGGCGTCGGTTCCGGTGGTCGCGCTTATTACGCGGTATCCCGACTTGTCGAGGTGATAAGTGACGAGGGCGACGATATGGGGCTCATCGTCAACGACGAGCACGAGATCGTTGCCCGCCGAATGTTGTTCCATTCCTTAAAGTTGAGCCTTTGGCTGGAAGCGGTCAACGAAGCCACTGTCACAATCGTGTGACGGGAGTCGCGCCGCGTCGATGCTAGATCGGTGCCTTGGTGCGCATGTAGGAAACTACCTGAGTCGCGATCCAGTCGCGCACGGGCTCACTATAATGCAGAAAATCACCGATATGGTCTGCGCTGCTCCGCCAGGTTCCACCATTGTCGTCGGAAGTGCGACCCGCAATATCGACGAGATACACGCTTCGGGAGGTAGCGATCAGCCGGATCTGCTGATTGATCAGAACGATTGCGCCGTTCGTACTCGGCCTCGGTGCGAGGGTGGTAAGGATGAAGTGATCCGCCTGGTGCCCGGCACCGATCCACTGATCGATCATCCAGTTCAGGTTGATTGCCGTTTCTTGCGATGTGAGTCCGCCCGTAGGGTCGTTGGTTCCGAGAGACACGTACACGAAGTCATTGGGACCAGGTACGAATGCCGCGACCCGCTTTACGGAACCATTCGGGAAGTATGGCCCTGTCTCTCCACCGTCCCACGGATAAGCGGCGCCAAGAACTTCGCCCGCAAAGCGTGTAACCCCAGCGACGGTTTCGCGAGCGTTTGGCGCGCCTGATCCCGTCCTCCCGGAGCCGGTCCACGTTCCCGAGATTCCGTGATTGACCGCCGCGATGGAAACTGCGCTCAATGCCTTCCACGTCGACTCGAGCTTTCCGGCGAGCTGTGTGGGACTGTGCGTATTGGGTCCGGCGTACGGCCCCTCGACGGAGACGTATGACGTCGCAACCGCAATCGGGTTCGTACCCGCCCAGCCAGCATCAGTGTTCGAATCGCCGAACGTCACGATTCGGACTCCCGCTGTCGCGACGGCAGTGAAGATCAGCGGACTGCCGTTCAGCCCGGACCGCGTAGCGAAGAGCGAGTTGCCACCGACGTCGCCCAATGTCCAGCGGCCGAGGGTCGCGACGCCGAGGGAGTTCGTGGTCGCGACTTCGCCAATGATCGTACCGCCGCCACTGCGCACGCTGAACGTCACCGAAACACCGTTTACTGGGACTCCCGCGGCGTCGGTAACTAGTACTGCAGGGGAAACCGGAACCGGAGCTCCAACTGCCGCGCTCTGGCCCTCACCAGCGTAGATCGCCATCGTGACAGGCGGTCCAGACAGTTGTGGTGGAGGGAGCGGCGGTGGCGGCGGGGGCGATCCAGGCGAACCGACCGTTGCCGTTGCGACGAAAATCAACGGGCTCCCGCTCAGACCGCTCCTGGTTGCAAAAAGCGAATTGCCGCCGCCGGCGCCGACTATCCAGCTCCCGATCGTCGCGATTCCCGCCGAATCCGTGGTTGCCGTTTCTCCTGTGATGCTGCCGCCGCCACTCCTGATACTGAAGGTGACGACCACGTCGCGAACCGGAGCGCCGTTCGCCGCAGTGACTTTTACCGCAGGGCGAACTGGAAGCGCAGAGAGCGCAGGGGCGGTTTGCCCGTCTCCCGCGAAAATAGCGATCGTCGTCGGAGTTGGCTGTGGCGTCGGGGGGGTAACCGGAGGACTTGCGGGCGGTGCCGGCGGCGCAGGTGGAGGTGGTGCGGGCGGAGCTTGAGCTGCAGGTTGGGTCGCCGTCGCGGAGATCGTGACCGATGCGCCGCCTGCTATTGACGCCGTGACCGAATTCGGACCGGCAGGCTTGCCGAGGGTCCACTTATCCGCAGATGCAATACCAGCCGCGTCGGTCGTCGCAGCTGTTGGTGAAATCGAGCCGCCACCTGAGGCCACGGCGAACGTGACAGTCGCTCCCGAGACGGCGAATCCCGCCGCATCCGTCACCTTCACGGACGGGGCGATTGCAACGGCTGAGCTTGTGTCTGCGCTTTGGCCGTCCCCTCCCGCGATGGAAATGTTTGCCGCCGAGCCGGGTGTCACGCTTACGGTGGTAGATGCACTGACACCCTCGATCGTTGCCTTGACGGTCGCGGAGCCGGGCGATTTTGCCTGTGCTACCCCAGTCGAGGCGTCTATCCGGACGACGTCGGGCGCGGATGACGTCCACGTCGTCACTCGATTGTCGAGCTGGTTTGAATCATCGTCGCGCGCGACCGCAGTGAACGTGGCGACGTCGCCCACTCGGATACCCGGAGCAGATGGACCCACGGATACGGAAGCAACCGAGGCCTGCGCGAAGATCGCGTAGACGCCGCTGCCGGTGATCTTTCCCTGAACAGTCTTGGTGGTCAGGTCCACCCAACTTCCGGCGACAGGTAGCCACGCGGACGGAGTCGCCTGGTACAATCGCAATCCAGACTCGGGCGATCCAGCGATTTGTGCCGGGTCGTACCTGATGATAAGCAGGGCCGCCTGAGCCAGCGGCGCCTGCGTTCTCAAGCTCACAGCGGTCCCGGGAATGAGACGAGTGCTTGCGGGGGCAACCAGCGCCTGCGCTATGATAATGCGGCCCGACTGGCTGACGGCCGCAGATGGAACGTCCAGCTTGACTTGACCCCCCAGCCCGACGATAAGATTTCCGGAAGGCAAGGCAATGCCGCCGTCGCTTACGACTACGCTGACGTCCGCTCGCACACCTTCAGACGTGGCTGTGATTGTCGCGGTACCGATGTTTTTCGCGGTAACCAAGCCGTTATCGACCGTGGCTATCCCGGGTGCCGACGTAGTCCAGGAGACGGGGCGGGTCAGGGCTAGGCCGCTCGCATCTTTTGGCGTGGCCGCGAACTGTTGGGTTTCCTGCGGAACAAGCTCAGCAGAAATATCAGACAGGGATATCGTCGTGACCGGGGTTGGCGCGACGATATCCCTGCAGCTCGATGCGATGGAAATTATCCCCATCGCCGTGACAACGAGGAGAGTCTTTTGTAAACGCATTAGCCTATGTCTGAAACGAGAGGGGGTAGCACCAAGGGCCAGTGAATGACCCCGAGGTCAACTAATAGGTAGCTCCCCAACCGGACTCTAACAAGTGTTTTTTGTGGGGAGAGCTAAAATGTGATGTGGGAAAAGACGGGAGCTCACGTAGCGCCGTCCGTCCGGTCCTCCGCCGCAGTCGGAAAATGCCTTTTCAGCGCCAAAAAGCGCTTCTCCAACAGATTCCAGCTAACGAGTGCCGCAATCACCGTAAGGCCGCCCGTCATTACAGAAAACGCGATCACTCCGGGAATGTGGGACCCGCCAATCGTTGGGTATCGATTGACGCCCAGTCCCGCGTTCTCCAGAAACCACGCGAGAGGAAAATGAAAGATGTACATCGCGTAGCTGTATTTCCCGAGGAATCGCATGACTGGCGTTCGAAGGAATCGAACCGCTGATCGGCCTGACGCCGCCGGATCGATCGTAAACACAATCAGCGAAGCTCCAATGATGGAGAGAAGCGTGTAGCCGATCGCTTGAATCAGGAAGCCGGTTTGCAGCATCGACCGGGTTGGAATGGAAACGATGACAAGACCGGCGAGCGCCGCAGGAATTGCCGGAGGAGCGAGCCGCCGAATCGTCGGCCACCAGTGGGGATCTCGAACGAGGATTGCCAGCGCAGCGCCGGTGCCGAGCGTGTCGAGACGGGCGGGGGTGATGCGGTAGCCGGCGGTGGGATTGATGCCGGTTGTCTGGAGCCAGATTCTAAGAGCAACGCTGATCAGCATGAATGCCACGCACGTCCGTAGCAGACCCTTTCTGCTGGTGAAGAGCACAACCGCCGGCCAGAAAAGGTAGAACTGTTCCTCGACCGCGAGCGACCAGAAATGCGACAATGGCTCTGGCCGAGGCCATGCAGGAAACAGAATCTGCAGATTCGAGAGGTATCCCCAGAACCACCACTGCGAGACGTTCCATCCATCGAACGGCCCGCCTGGCGCCGGGGGCTTAACGATCGGTAAAAGTACGAAGAACGCGAATAGAAACGCGTAGTAAACAGGAAAGATCCTGAGAATCCGGCGCGCGTAGAAATTCTTGAAGTAATGTGGCGCGCCCTTGGCTTCGAGCAGAATTCCTGTAATGAGGAAGCCCGAGAGAACAAAGAACAGGTCAACCCCGGCCCAGCCTGTCTGCATCAGCGTCTTCAGTACAACGTCGGCCGGACCGGCGGTCGCGAATCCGATGGCAAAATGGCCGAGCATCACGATAAGGATCGCGAGCCCCCTAACGCCATCGAGGGCGGGGACATACCCCTCGAGAAGGGGTGCATTGGGCTCACGAGTCGTCATGACCCACAATAACCGGGTGGGCAGGACTGAGCGAGGTGGTCGCACGACCTCGCCCGCCTTTTGCCCTCAGCGTACCTTAGACGACGTCGCTGTATGCCAATGGATCGTTCCCCGATCCTGAGCCACGAGAGACAAACATGAGAATGCGCTCAACATTGCTGGCCTCTTCAGTTCTGATTGCCGGCTGCACTTCCCCCCGGCCGGTCTCCGGTCCCGGCTCGGCTCCGTCGCCGGCAGGGGCAATGGAGCTGGTCGTACTGAGTACCACCGACGTCCACGGGCGAGTGCGAAGCTGGGATTACTATGCGGATTCGGCAGAGCCGGCTCGAGGACTGACCAGAGGAGCAACCATAGTTGACTCGGTGAGGGCGGCGAACCCCGGAAGGGTTCTGCTCGTTGACGCAGGCGATCTTCTCCAGGGGAACCCGTTCGCGTACATCGCGATGAAAGAATTCTCGCGCCGTGCGAACCCAATCATCGCAGCGATGAACTCGATGCGCTACGACGCGGCGGCAATCGGCAATCACGAATACAACTACGGGGTGCCGTACCTCGAACGTGCGGTGGCGCAGGCGCATTTTCCGATGCTCTCGGCAAACACCTACAAGCTCGACGGATCGCACGCGTTCAAATCATGGACGATCGTGGAGCGAGGTGGAGCCAGGATCGGCATCGTTGGCGCAACGACACCCGGCGTTATGGTCTGGGACGTGGAGCACATCAAAGGGCGTCTCAAGTTTGGCGACATCATTCCCGCTGTCAGAACCGCTGTCAACGAGGTGCGCGCTGCAGGCGCGAATGTTGTCATAGTCAGCGTGCATTCTGGATTGAACGAGCCGGCGAGCTACGACACTGTAAGCACCGGGTTGCCAAGTGAAAACGTGGCTGGGAGAATTGCGAGTGAGATTCCTGGCGTGGACCTCGTGGTCTACGGACATTCGCACAAGGAACAGAAGGATCTCCACATAGGCACAACACTTCTGGTTCAGCCAAAGAACTGGGCGACGAGTGTCGGTGCAGCGCATCTCATTCTTGCAAAGAGCGGCGGTACGTGGAAGGTGGTTTCATCGCATGGCAAAACGATTCAGGCGGCGAGACATCGTGACGAGTCGGGTGTGCTTGCTGTCACAGCCAGCACGCACAAGGCATCGCTTGCCTACGCGAACGCCGTTATCGGCTTCACGCGGGTTGCATGGAAGGGCGACTCAGCTCGCCTCAGGGACACGCCGCTCATCGACCTGATTCTCGAGGTGGAACGCAAAGCCGCCGGGACCGACCTTGCCTCGACGGCCGCGTTCACGCTCGATGCCGCGCTGCCGTCCGGCAACATCACGACAGCGAAGATTGCGCAGCTCTATCCGTACGACAACACTCTTAGAGCGGTCCGCGTCACCGGCAAGCAGCTCCGCGACTATCTCGACTTCAGCAGTCGCTTCTATACGGGTGCAATGGCTGGAAGGGCGCCGGCGACAAATAAGGAAATCCCCGGCTACAATTTTGATATCGTCTCTGGCGTGGATTACACGCTCGATCTTACCAAGCCAGTTGGATCGCGAGTCACATCGCTCATCTACAAAGGAAAGCGGGTAGTCGATACGGACAGCTTCACTATGGCGCTCAACAACTATCGCCAGACGGGTGGCGGTGGTTACGCGATGCTTCGTGATGCGCCGGTGGTCTACGACAAGCAGCAAGAGATCAGGCAGCTGCTGATTGACGAGGTTCGCACGCGTCAGGAGCTCAAGTCCGCCGACTATTTTCATCAGAACTGGACTCTTGTCTATCCTGGAGCGACGGGGGTTCCCCGCGGCGGGCAGCCGCTGGCTCCGGGAACGCCGCGGTTGAGAATCATCGGCACGAACGATCTGCACGGGGGACTCGAGCCCAAAGCCGACGCGAACGGAGTGTTGCGTGGCGGCGCTGCCTACGCGGCGGCGGTCATCGAGAAAGCGCGGAATGAATGCGTGCCATCGTGTGAGACGATTCTCCTCGACGCGGGGGACTTGTTTCAGGGGACGCCGATTTCGAATCTTGCCTACGGACGTCCGGTGGTCGAGTACTACAATCGCATTGGATACACAGCAGTCGCGCTCGGCAATCACGAGTTCGATTGGGGTGTTGATACTTTGCGCGCAAGAATTCGAGAAGCGAACTACGCCGTACTCAGCGCGAACCTGAAATTTGCTGATGGACGCGAAGTACCGTGGATTCGTGCAGATACCATAGTAGTGCGCGGGAAGACGAAAGTCGGGATCATCGGAATCACGACCCCGGAGACGAAGACGTCAGCCCTGCCAGCAATCGTTAAACCATATCGCTTCGACGACCCTCTGTCGGTCATCGATGCGCATGCGAAGTCTCTCCGGGCCCGGGGAGCGGACTTGATCATCGTAGTTACCCACCAGGGAGGTTTCTGCAACACGAAAGACGGAGCCGAACAGTGCACGGGCGACATCTTTGACCTCGCTGCAAAAATCACGGAGAAAATTGATCTAATCGTCAGCGGCCACTCTCACAGCCTCGTCAACACCCGTGTAAACGGCATACCGATCGTCCAGGCACGATACACTGCGCAAGCGGTGGAAGTTGTCGACATCCCGCTCGATGACAACGGCAAGCCTTCCGGAGCCGCCGTCGCCGAGGTGCGATCGGTTACGACCGCATCGATAACGCCGTTCGCACCTGTTGACTCGATAGTGAGCAGGGCAGCAAATAGGGTTGCAGCGATCGCAAACAGAAGAATCGCGACAATCCGCGAAGGTCTCGGACGATCGGGCGGCCAATATCCGCTCGGAAACCTGATTGCAGACGCGCAACGATGGGCTGGAAAGGGCGACATTGCGGTGATCAACAATCACGGCATTCGGGCAATCCTTCCCGCAGGGGAAATCACTTACGGCAAGCTGTTCGAGATTCAGCCGTTCGGCAACACTCTCTACAGAATGCGGATGACCGGCGCGCAGGTACGTGAATATTTCGAGAAGCTCGTCGGCATGGAGGAGCTGCAGGTTCACGTGAGCGGCGTTGCGATCGGGTACAACCCCGATCTGCCGAAAGGACAGCGCATCACATCCGTTCGGCTTCCTGCCGGCCGCACTCTGAGCGACAACGCTTTTTACAACGTGATTGCCAACAACTTCATGGCGACCGGCGGAAGCAACATGGGTCCGCCAGAGGGCACGCGCATCACGCCACTGAGCATTGTCGACCTCGACGCGCTCATCACTCATCTGAAAACCCTTCGCAGTCCAATCACGCCGCCGGCTGACAACAGAATTTTCATCGCGCAATGAACACTGCGGGGCAAAGGTGGACTACGCTTCATCTTTGCCCCTCAATTCGATATCATCGTGGATGCTGACATCTGAACAACTGAGACTGCTGCCCAAGGCAGAGCTGCATTGCCACCTCGATGGATCTGTGAGGCCGGCAACGCTTCTCGATCTCGGGAAGGAATACGACGTCGCGATGCCTCGTGACTCGGCGGACGCGCTTCGCGACTATATGCTGGTGAGCGACGCGAAGTCTCTCGAAGATTATCTCAAGCGATTCGAAGTCACCGTATCGGTGATGCAGACCGCCGAAGCGATCGAGCGCATTGCCTACGAACTCGGCGAAGACGCCGCGAAAGACGGTGTGCGCTACATAGAGGTTCGCAACGCTCCCATCCTGAACAGTCGCGGACCTCTGGACCTCAGCCAGGCGCTCGAAGCGCAGATCAACGGCCTTGCCCGCGCCGAACGCGAATACGGAATTATCGCACGGTCGATCGTCTGCTCACTCAGGCAACTTCCTCCGGAGACGTCGCTCGAGCTCGCGAAGCTCGCGGTCGCCTACAAAGGAAAGGGCGTCGTAGCGTTTGACCTCGCTGGAGGGGAAGCAGGATATCCGGCATCAGCACACGCAGACGCGTTCGCATTCGCGCGGAAACACAATATGGCTTGCACGTGTCACGCTGGAGAAGGTGACGGACCACGCTCTGTTCGCGATGCGGTTCACGCCTGCGGAGCGCATCGGCTCGGTCACGCGACGCGACTCATTGAGGATCCGGAACTGACGCAATACGTGAATGATCGGCGGATCGGCCTGGAGATATGTCTTACGTCCAACGTGCAAACTCACGCGGCGAAATCATACGAATCTCATCCGCTTCGTGAGTACTTCAACGCCGGGATGAACGTCTCTCTCAACACGGACAATCGATTGATGAGCGGTACAACGCTGACGGACGAGTACGTCTACGCGTCAAAGCATCTGGACTTCAACTTCGACGAGCTCTGCACGCTCGCATTGAATGGATTCGAGAGCGCGTTTCTCCCGTGGGAGGAGCGTGTCCAGCTGCTTGAGGAAGTGTCCGAGGAGATGGCCGTGCTGTCGAGAGGGACGGTATGAGCGCGCCCTACGGGAAAGAAGCGGCCACCCGGGCCGCGGATGTCATTCGAAAGAAGGCCAACTATGGCGAGCCGGTCATGGGGATCGCGCTGGGCTCCGGACTTGGCGGACTTGTCAACGATATCAAAGATGCGGTCCGCATTCCGTTTGCCGACATACCTGGCTTTCCCACCGCGACGGTAACCGGTCATGCGGGTGCCGTCGTTTGCGGGACGCTCGGTGAAAAGAACGTGGTCGCCCTGGCCGGGAGATTTCACATGTACGAGGGACATCCGCCGCAACTGGCAGCGTTTCCTGTGCGCGTGATGTACGCGCTTGGTGCGCGCACTTACTTCGCGTCGAATGCCGCGGGGGGGATCAGGCGTGACCTTGAAGCTGGTGACCTGATGATCATTGAGGATCACCTGAATCTCACGGGCGTCAATCCGCTGACTGGACATGTCGAAGACGGCGACGAGCGATTTCCTGACATGACCGCGCCTTATGATGAAGGACTGCGAGATCTATTAAAGGCGAGCGCGAAGAATCTCAACCTCCCATTGAAGGGGGGCGTGTACGCGTGGCTTCCGGGACCGTCGTTCGAAACGAAGGCCGAGGTGAGAATGCTTGCGTCGCTCGGCGCCGACGCAGTCGGAATGTCCACTGTTCCCGAAGTGATCGTCGCGCGCGCGATGGGAATGCGCGCGGTGGGAGTGAGCTGCATTGCAAATGCAGCGTCTGGGATCAGCGGAACGCCGGTGCTTCATTCCGACGTGCTCGAGGTAACGGCGCGTGCCGCGCTCGGGTTTCAGGCGCTGGTGCGCGAATTCGTGGCGGCCCTTCCGACAAGATGATTCAGCGGGCCATTCCCCTGGCCCAAGCCCGGAGCAGTTTCGATTGCCGCGTGGACGTACTCGGTCGCGATTTGTACCGAATCCCTGAGAGAAGATCCGAGGGCAAGCGAAGCCACAATCGCTGCGGAGAGCGTGCACCCGGTTCCGTGTGTGTTAGTGGTGTCGATTCGCGGATGGCGATAGATCGTGAACGTGCCGTCGTACAGGCAATCGACCACTGAATTTTCGTCTCCGAAAGACAGGTGTCCGCCCTTGATGAGCACGGCCTTCGGTCCGAATGACGCGATAGTCTCAGCCGCGCGCTGCATATCCTCTTCGTCGCGAACGGCGAATCCCGCCAGCACCGAAGCCTCATCGGCATTGGGAGTGGCGAGATCGGCTAACGGAAGGAGAAGGTCCTTGATTGTCGAAACGGCGTCATTCTCGATAAGCAGGTCACCGGAAGTGGCGACCATGACGGGATCGAGAACGTAGCGATCGAGGTGGTACTCTCGAATTCCTTCAGCAACAGTACGTATGATCGAAGATGTTGCGAGCATTCCGGTCTTTAACGCTGACGGCCGAAGGTCCGCTGCTACCGCATCGATCTGTGACTTGACTAGAGAGGGCCGAACACCTTCCCACGCGGTAACGCCAACTGTGTTCTGGGCGGTGATGGCGGTGACTACGGAGGTGCCGAAGACACCGAACTCATGGAAGGTCTTCAAGTCGGCCTGAATTCCGGCACCGCCGCCTGAATCGGAGCCGGCTATGGTGAGGGCAACAATCATAAAACGAAAGATGCGCGGAGCATTCGCCCCGCGCATCGTTCCCGGTTATTCGCTTTCCGTTACTGCCTTGGAGCGGGAAGCGATCGCATTCGCGAAACGAAGCTGGTGTAGTTGGATGAATTCCTCTGAAGCCCTCTCAGTTGCGACGCCGGGACAGCCGCGATCTGCGCCCGCACTGCAGTGATCCGGTCTTCTTCGAGCGGGTGGGTGGCGAACCAGCCTTCGACCGCTGCCGGCCTCGACCTACGCTCGGCGAGGAGCTTCTCGAACATCGTGACCATACCGTTCGGGCTGATTCCGGCGCGGATTGTGTTCACGACACCTTCCTGGTCGGCTTCAGCTTCGTCCTGGCGGCTGAACCGCGCGAAGACTGCGGTTCCACCGATATTGATCGCCGCAGCCGCTGCCTGGCTGTTACAGATGCTTGTCAGAACGCAAGCGAGCGTCACTCCAATGTTCGCGCCCTGCGCCTGTTCCATCTGCTTGATGCTGTGGCGCCGCACAACGTGCCCAATCTCATGACCCAGGACACCGGCAAGCTCGTCCATCGCGGTGGTCCGCTCGATGAGGCCGCGGTTCACATAGACGTAACCGCCGGGAACGGCAAACGCGTTGACTTCCTTGCTGTCAACTATATAGAAGCGCCAGTCCAGGTCAGCCCGGCTGGTGCGGCTTGCTATCTGGTCACCCAGAACGTTGATGTAGCGATTCGCTTCAGGGTCCCTTACGATGGGGAGCTGAGCGTTGATCTGCTGCGAATATTCCTGACCCATCTGAACTTCCTGCTGCTGGGAAATTCCACACGCCGTCAGGGATACGACAATCGCCAAGGGGGCAAAAATTCGTTTCATATAGTTTCTCGCGGTAGATTGCACGCGCCATCAAAAGGCAAGTCCCATTCCAACCCCGTAACTGAATGCACTCTTGCGACTTCTGACACTCGCGCGGGACCTGAAGCGCCGGAAATCTCGCGAGAAACAGTCACTTTTCGTCGCCGAAGGAGTGCGCTCCGTCGAGGAGTTACTGAGGTCGCCACTGACGATCCGCGGCGTGCTGACTGCTCCTCAACTGGAAGGTGCTCCGCGGGGAATTGCCCTGCGCGCAGCGGTAGCGGACAGCGGTATCGAGACATTCGAAGCAACCGAGCTCGAGTTCCGGTCGGCTGCAGAGACGGAGTCCCCGCAGGGAGTGCTTGCAATAGCAGAAATTCCCGAGCGAAAGCTGAGCACCCTGGCGAATCGGGAGTCTTTTCGCATCCTGGTGCTCGATGCGGTTCAGGACCCGGGAAACGTCGGAACCATTCTTCGTACAGCCGCCGGTCTTGGAGCCGATGCCACTGTTGCCTTGCCGGGAACCGTGGATATCTGGAACGCGAAAGTCATTCGCGGCGCGATGGGCGCGAGCTTCCACCACCTCTGCATGCAGGCGTCGCTCGCCGAGCTTTTCGAGTTTCTGGACAACGAAGGAGCAACGCTGTGGGGAGCGGATGCATTCGGGGTTTCAATTGCGGAAGCGGTCCCGCCAAGGAAACTCGCGCTCGCGGTTGGAAACGAGGGGGCGGGGTTATCGTCTTCGCTGCGTGAGCGCGCGACGCAAGTGGTGTCGCTGCCGATCAGCGCGGGTGTCGAATCGCTGAACGTCGCCGTGGCGGCGGGAATTCTTCTTTACCAGCTCCGAAAATGATGGACACCCTCTGGGCGATCTACAGCTTCGTCATGGGAGCCGTGTTTGGATCGTTTCTTAACGTGTGCATATCCCGGTGGCCTGAAGGGCTGTCGGTTGTCAAGCCGCTGTCGCGCTGCCCGACATGCGGACACCAGATCAGTGTAATGGAAAACATCCCGATCGTCAGCTGGCTCATCCTCCGTGGAAAGTGCCGCGGTTGCGGGACGAACATATCCGTTCAATATCCGCTCGTCGAAATTCTTGTTGGCCTCATCTGGCTTGGCAGCTTTCTGTTGTTCGGCTTGAATTTCACGGCGGGAAGAATCGCGATGCTGGCGACAATTCTTTTCGGCGTCGCCGTCACGGATGCGAAGAGCTACCTCATTCCCGATGGATTCACGGTGTTCGGCCTGATCTGGGTGCTCGGTACCGCGTTCGTGTCGCTGTTCATTGGGAACGGGGAGCCGTTCGTCGGCCCGTACGATGCGATCGTGGGTGCCTGCGTTGGCGCCGGCGCAATTGCCATCGCCGGATGGATTGGCGAGATCACGCTGAAGAAGGAAGCGATGGGGTTCGGCGACGTCACGCTGATGGCCGTGATCGGCGCGGCACTTGGGCCCAATCGCGCGCTAATGACGATATTCCTCGGCGCGCTGCTTGGGGCAGTCACATTTCTCGCTATCGTTTACCCGATCGCGTACTTGCGAGCTCGATCGGCGAAAACTGAATTCTCTCCGCCGTTGATCCCGTTCGGTGTTTTTCTTGCGCCTGCAGCGGTCATCGTCTTGCTTTGGGGCGATTTCATGATCACGTCTTATTCTCGAATGGTTGGTCTCTGACATATATGTCAAGCGAAAAAACAGGATCTCAGCGCAGTTGGCGCCAACAGACAACGAACGGTTTATGGCTTGTAGCCGGTGCGCTGCTGGCAGTTGGACTTGCATCCTCCTGTAACGACAAGCAACCGGAGTATGCGGGCCCCTATGGCAAGCAGGTTGCTAACGCAATTCCAAAAATCGAAACAGCGGTAGGGCTGAAGTTCAAGAAGCAGCCGCGGGTCGAAGCTCGCTCAAAGGAACAGGTCCGCCAGTTCGTAACCGCTCAGGTTACCGATGCGCAGGCCGCGCGCGATCTCGGCGGAAAGACGGTCGCGTACAAGCGCCTCGGGATGATTCCCGACTCGCTCGACATGAAAAAATTCCTGATCGATCTTCTGGCAGAGCAGATCATCGGATACTACGACCCCCATACGAAAGTTCTTTACATCGTGAACGGATCTCCGAAGGAAGCGGTTGCGATCACCGTCACACACGAGCTCGTTCACGCTCTTCAGGATCAGTACATCAGCCTCGATTCAACGCAAAAGGTCGAGGGTGAGAATGACCGGCAGTCTGCGGCTCAGGCCGTCTTCGAGGGTCAGGCGGTGTACGAGCAGATCGCTGTGATGCTTGGCGGCGGAAACGTGGCGGTGAACCTTCCGGGGGGGTGGGATCGAGTTCGCGACATGATTCGCGAGAACCAGGCCTCGATGCCGATTTTCGCGGCAGCTCCTCTCGTGATTCAGGAGACGCTGATTTTTCCGTACCTGAGCGGCGCCGAATTCGTTCGGAACTACAAGGAAAGAAGTCCGCCAAAGCCGATCTACAGCGACATGCCGGTATCCACGGAACAGATTCTTCATCCGGGCGCCTTTTTCACAAAGCGCGATGCCCCGACTGTAATCACGCTTCCGCCGTTGAAGGGCGCGACAAAAACTTACGAGAATAATCTCGGCGAATTCGAGACGCGTCTCTTTCTATTCCAGCACCTTAACGATCAGAACAACGCGGTTCAGGGCGCCACTGGATGGGACGGCGACCGCTACGAAGTCTTCGACAACGGTCAGGGAATCGCGTGGGTGACGGTCTGGGATTCTCAGACCGACGCATCAGAGTTCTTCGACATGCTCGCTAAGGTAATCAAGAAGAGGTATGACGCGACCTCGACTGCAGCACCCGGCGCAACGACCCGTGACTACACTGGGAAAGGCCGCACGGTACGCGTGACGACGGCCGAGGTAGACGGCCGCCCCGTCGTCCTTTATGTGGACGTTAGGGCAGGATCGAGTACTGACGTGCTCGATCTGACGAAGGTGACGGTGAAGCAATAGCGGCTACAGCCCAATCAGCCTCGAGATGCCGAACGTCACCACGCCGATGAGGCCGCCGAGTACGTAGCCGGTAATGATGATGAGCTTGAGCTCATTGTCGATTACCGAGCGCAGGATTTCCTCGACGCGGTCAACGCTGAAGGCCATCACCTTCCGCTCGACCATGGCCTGCACGTCGAGGCGCTGAACGAGGCCTGGCAGCTGGGCGTGAATCCATTCCCAGATCAGCGGGGCGGTGGAGTGCGCCAGTTTTTTCCCGGCGTCTGGCTCCTGCACCGATGCCACACCACCGATAATCTCGGCGATGGGTTTCTGCAGATAGGCCAGCAGCGCGTCATGGATTGTTTTCGTTATCTCTTCGCGAATCTCCGGCTCGTCGAGCAGAGAGACAAGCTGATCGACACCGTCTGTCTCGATCGCATCTAGTGCAGCGTCGAATTTTCGCTCCGACATCATGAGCTTGGCCAGAACCTTCTCATGAAACTTCAGGTCTTCGACAAAGCGGTTGAACAGGCCGTGCAAGGCACTGCGTAATTTTATCCGTGTAGTCGGTTGTCCGAGGAAGGAGCCCAGCTTGCCCATGGCGACTGGCAAGTACGAGCCCATTGCTCCTTCCATGGCTGAGACGACAGCCGGAGGTACCTTGTCGATTAACGGCTCGCGCGAAACGATGATGCCCTCGATCACTTCGCCGAGCTTGAGCTCGAAGGCGTCTCGAAGCTCGGGACGGCCTAGCTCGCTCTGAAGGTCGCCGGGAGTGAGCAGCCGCTCCCCGACGGTACGGCCGAGACTTCGCGCCATGCGCGCCTGATTTTTAGGAATGGCGCCCTGGAACCCGAATCGCTTCTGCTTCGGGTTGAACAGCATCCACACCGCGACCGTATCAGACAAACCTCCAGCCATGGTGCCCACGAAAACGTGAACGCCGAACTGGAGCCAGACATTTTCCATGCTCAACACCACGATACGCTATTCCTTGCTGACTGAGACCGTATCGTCACTGCGCTCCAGTGAATGGGAGGTTTTCTCTTTTCGGCGAGGTGTAGCCCGCCGTTGCGGAGAAGGTGGGGCGGCATCCGCAAGTAATGCCTGTGGTTTCTGAAGCAACATCAGGTGCAGCACTTCGTCCACTTTCGACACGAAGGTGAAGGCCATCGCTTGCCGCACTTCCTCAGGAATGTCGCGGAGGTCCTTCTCGTTCGACGAGGGAAGAATGACGTGACGAAGGCCGGCGCGGTACGCAGCCAGAATTTTTTCCTTCACGCCTCCAATCTCCAGCACCCTGCCCCGGAGAGTGACTTCGCCGGTGATCGCTTCGTCGCGCCTGATTGGACGTCGGCTCAGCACGCTGGCAATTGCCAGTGTGATCGCTGCGCCGGCGCTTGGCCCGTCTTTCGGGATCGCTCCAGCAGGGAAATGGATGTGGAGATCCGATTCGCGAAAATCTTCGTTCGCGATCTCGAGGACATCTGCACGCGATCGCACGTAAGAGTACGCCGCATCCACGGACTCTCGCATGACGCTTCCAAGCTGCCCCGTAACGGTGAGCTTGCCGTTGCCCGGCATTCTCAGCGCTTCGATCAGCATCAAGTCACCGCCGGTCGCCGTCCACGCGAGTCCGGTCACGACGCCAATTTCCGGATCCTGCTCGGCTGGTTCGAGCGTGTATCGAGGGTTCCCGAGGATGTCGATGACCATCGCGTTATCGACGATCCAGGCGCCTTGCTCGCCTTCCGCTTTTTTGCGCGCGCGCTTGCGCAGGATCGCGGCGATGTCGCGCTCGAAATTGCGCAGTCCCGCTTCCCTCGAATAACGACTCGAGACGAAGCCGAGGACTTCGTCCGTGAACTGAACGTCCTTGTCGGTGATGCCGTGGTCTTCCAGTAAACGTGGAAGCAGATAGCGCCACGC
>JBDSBT010000131.1:0-3619 GCA_039921425.1 Gemmatimonadaceae bacterium
CGGGAAAAACCTGAGCTACCCGGCTTGAGTCGTTCAACTGAACGAAGGGCTCGTACTCCCAATAGCCCTTTGGCTTGTCTTCGGCGGGAGGAATGAGAGCGTCGTCGGGGCCGAGATACGCGCCGAGGAGGCTGATTAGTCGCGCCGTCATTGAGGTGCCGCTTCGGTGCATTCCTGCGATGCACACGATACGATGGTCGCCACCGCCGTTCGCGATCGCGTCCTTCATCGCGCGATCCGGGTTTCCCGCAGGTTGAACGCGACAAGAAGGTCAGTCGCCGCTTCGCACGGGTATCTCGATTCCAGATGTTGCCAGAGGCCGTCGCATTTCGCTAGCCAATGAAGGGCGGGTT
The DNA here is from genome assembly GCA_039921425.1 of Gemmatimonadaceae bacterium. GTDB lineage: Bacteria > Gemmatimonadota > Gemmatimonadetes > Gemmatimonadales > Gemmatimonadaceae > UBA4720. The sequence continues at coordinate 354 of JBDSBT010000131.1, forward strand.
TTACAAAAACTATGAACCCGGCTCCGTCGGAGCGCATGTGCTCGAGAAAGCTGATCGCCTCATCACCGGACGGTAATCCTTTGCCGTCGGGAGAGGTTGGCGGAAAGCGGACGCTCGACCGATCGGCGATCAGTTTCCCCTCGCCATAGTCGCCGTCATCCACGATGATGAATTTCGCACCTGCCGGAACCAGCAGGGCGATCATCTGCATCGTGGAGAAGCGCCTCACGAGATGACCGTATGGGGAGAGATCCCCCTTCTTCCACATTACGGGATCAACGATCGTTCCCGAGGCACGCAGGTGCGCGCTCAATAATCGGCAGCGATAGTGATACATCTGAAAGTTGCGTCGGAGACGCTCCAGCATCGGTTCGCTTGCGTAGTCGTTGCCCCCGTGCACGCGATATCGTCCACGCGGCTCCGAAATCTTTCGAAGCTGTCCCGCCAGACAAACGAGCGTGTTGAGATATGCATCGGCGTGTTGCTTCAGTTCCTTCTCTGGCATCGGAAGGACCGAGTGGAGAAACCAGCGCGCCCACGCGTTCCCCGAAGTAGGCGATCCATTACCGGGCATCGGACCTTTCTCTATCACCAGATCCCGAACGTCTCCCTCTGGTAACTGGTGTTTCGGCACGAGCACACCCGTATCCTTCCCGGTGCTGTCGAATTCGCGCATCGGCCAGTGCACCTTTGCAACTTTCGGATTGCTTAGCTGTTCCGCCGCTTCTGCAACCGCATTCGGAAGCAGGAGGTCATCCGAATCGAGGAACACCACGATGTCACCGTGGCATGCGTGAAAACCGGCGTTGATGGCGGAGGCCATGCCTCCGTTCTCCTGACGCACATCAACGATGCGGCCATCGTAGGAATCCATGACTGCTACAGAGTTGTCGGTGGAGCCATCGTCCACCACCACAACTTCAAGGGGTAAATAGGTCTGTGACAGCGCACTCTCGATCGCCTCTGCGAGGAACCGCCCGTAGTTATAGTTGTTGATGACCACGCTGGCGAGCGGCCTGGGGGCGGTCTGTGCGGGAGACACGCCGGTCACCTCAGACTGAAGACGATGAGGCGCTCGTTCTCCAACCGGCAAGCGTGGTTCGCCCGGATATGCGCGGCAAATTGCGGGTAGTCTGCAAGCCACCAGAAAGCCGGCCAGGCGATGGCAAGGGTCTTCGCGCCACGTTCGGTTCGCAGTCGTTCAAGCTCGGCGATTGCGTGCGTATCGTCTTCAGGCAGGCCCCAGTATTCGCCATCTTTTTCCAGGAACTGAAGCACGAATCTTCCGGCGATCTCCGCACCAACGGCCCATCGTGCTTCATCTACGAGGATGATTGTGTCTCCCGCCGGAACGAGTGCCACGATTTCATCGACGGCCCTTCGAACCTGATGAAAGTACGAGTTGCGCTCCCAATTCTGCCGGTTGACCGGCTCCCCCATTCTCAGAGCATGGTCCTCGAGCATGCTCCACTGCTGTTCGAATGAACGGATGCCGGCACGAACACGCTCGTCGAGCGGCATATGCTTGTAGTTGTTTCGGGGGTGAATACGATAGAAGCCCTGTGGCGTGGTGAGAGATGCGATGGTGCCGAAGGCAGGGGCCGTCCCGTACAGGTAACCGTCGGCTCCAATCCTGTGCTCTGGCTCAGGCATTGGCAGTGCAATCTCGAGGAAATTGCGTGCCCAGGCATTGCCGCTGGTCGGGGGACTGAGGCTCGTAGCTGGCCCCTGACGAAGCGTGAACTCGCGAAGATCGCCATGCGGAAGCGGTTCGGCGGGAATAATCTGACCGCTCGCTTCCAGATCTTCGCCGGCCCTCCAGAGCGGCCAATGAACCTTCGCGACACCTGGCGTGAATTGCTTCATCGCCTGCTCGATAGCTGTCGGCAGGAGGACATCATCCGCGTCGAGAAAAACCACCACCTCGCCCCTGCACGCGGCGAAACCGGCGTTGAATGCGGACGCTTGTCCGCCGTTTTCCTTCAACAGAGGAAATATCCTGTCTCCGTAGGATGCAATTACGTCGCGTGACTCGTCTGTCGAGCCGTCGTCCACCACGATCACTTCGAGCGGAGTGTAAGTCTGGGCCAGCGCACTGTCGATCGCTTCTGCCACGAAGCGGCCGTAGTTGTAGTTGTTGACCACGATGCTTGCCAGTGGCGGCCCAGGTTCGCTCCGGTGGGCTTCGTCATCAGCCTCGACGTCGCTCACGCGAAAAGATCGAAAACGATCATGCTATGGTCGGAACGAACGCAGCGGAACGACTTCTTCAGGTAGTCTGCGAATCCGACGTAATAGTCGAGCCACCAGAACGCGGGCCAGATCACGATCAGCAGGGCAGAGGCCGGAATTCCCAACGCAGGCGTTCGAGCTCCTGAACGGCCACGTCATCGTTCCCGGGCCTTCCGTGATAGGCTCCGTCACGTTCCAGAAATGGGATTCCAGTTCGGCCCGCGACCGCTGGGATTCCGGCGCGCCCGTCAACCCACGATCCATTATCCATGAATATGAACCGTGACGCGATCGCGATTGGGGAGCCGCTATTCAGGAAACTCCAGTACCTGTGAGCGATCCTTCGAGAATCGCGATAACCGTCGAACGCTTTAACCCTTGATCGATGATCGCAATCAGTTCCTCCTGTGCGGCAATCTCCGGCTGTGACATGATCGCATACGCCTTCTCTGCCGCCAGCAGCGCCGGATTTTCGATCAGTTCCAACGAATCGTCGTCATCTTCGGTCTCAGTGAAGTTATGGTGCCTTCGATCGGGATCGATGAATTTTGCGATAATGCCCCGTGCATCGTCTGGTATATGTTCATCGAGAAATCCGGCAAGCCGTTCTGCTTGCCGGACAGGGTCTTTCATGACCTCATCGTACGTGATCACATAGCGAGGTCCCGCACTGGAATGCGAGAAAGCGGCCCGATTATACAGCAGCCACAGGTAAATTGAGCGCGCCTCTGGAATCTTGTTCCGACGTTTGAGCGACGCGGCAACCTCGGCGGGACGCCGAACACACACCACGTAGTGCATGTTGTGTACAATCTGCTGCCAGAAGGGGAGCGTAAGGCACGCTCGTGGATCTTTCCATGCCCAGAAATGCGACGCTGAAAACTCAGACTCAATCAATGTCGCCGCCCGCCCCCGAAGATCGGAAACGCTCTCAGAATTCTCCCAACCATCCTGAAGAGCTGGAGGGTCCATCGCGCGTCCACCAAGTCGCACGAGGATTGACTGATTGATATCGATGATCGACTTGAGCTCCC
>JBDSBT010000132.1:0-4129 GCA_039921425.1 Gemmatimonadaceae bacterium
CTGCACCGGCAATCGCTGCACCAATTCCACCGCGTCCGCCAACCAGCACTACACGTGAATTCGGATCTGCGTCAATCTGACGACGCTCGGCCGCATCAGTGCTCGTCAGTCGTCCGACGATCGGATAGCTGGTGCCGTCAGGAAGGAGAAGTCGATTGAAATCGACCTGGATCACTCCCGACTCCTGGCGATTGGCGGGCTTAGCAAACGTGATGGTTCCGCGAATGCGGCTGCCAGACGGGACTACTGTATAGTTGTCGAGGCCGATTGCATCGACGACCGTGGTTTCGAACGTCTGTCCCGTCCTGGCCGTGTTGGACTGAAGGGCCGACGTGGTCCGAACGATGATGACCGTTCCAGCCGGCAGTGTCAGGCGGGTCTGGGCAGACGCTGCGGTTGCTGCCAGGGTCGATAGTGCCAGGCTCCACGCAAGGCGCGGGAAGATTCTATTAGTGCTGGATCGCATGATAAGGCTCCTTTTTGGCATAGGTATTCAGATGTTCCTATTTCAAAAGGCGTACCGCCGGCGAACTACGGGGCACTGAGAACACCAAGCGGCCGGCTGATGGCTACTAACTGCGCTACCAGCTTCCGGCTGCTACGCCCGACCGCGGAACTGCTTTAGCCAATTCTCCGTTATGTCGCCCACCTCCTCGATCACCTGCGCGTCATTTCGGCCCGAAGACTTATTGACATGAAAGCTGTGATCGGCGGCTTCGAGCCAGTGCATCTCCCATTTGGTGTTCACTTTCTCGAGCGCCTTCATCATCAGCTCGGGTGTGCAGAAAGTGTCGCGCGTTCCATTAAAACAGAGTACCGGAACCTTTATCGACGGAAGATGAGCGTCGCGCAGCTTGTCGAGCTTCCCGGGAGGATGCAGCGGATACGCAAATAGCAGCAGTCCCTGACAATCGAAGCCTCTCGCGGCCAACATCGATGCCGCTCGTCCGCCCATCGACCGGCCACCGATGATCACCAAGCTTGGATTCAACTCTTCGCGCACTCGTGCGACCACCGCCTCGTAGCAATGCTCCAGCTTAGGCATTCGATCTGGACTACCCGACCCTTTTTCCCTGTAGAGAAAGTTGAATCGAACCATGTCCAGCTTTCGTGATTCGAACTCCGTCGCGAGAGCGAGCATGCTCTTGTCGTTCAACCTGCCGCCCGCGCCATGAGCGGCAACGAACACAACGCCATCGTTCGCGCCGCCAGACCGGAACACGGCAGTCGTTGTCTCGTCCCCTACGGGAACTGTCCAGGAGGTATCGGTCACGGCTCTATCTTATCATTCTCTGCGACTTGCGCTATGCTTGGAGTATGCGCCATCGCTCGGTCGGGCCAGCCCTCCTGGCGGCAGCAATCGTTGCACTTGGATGCGCCACCACGACCGGCGCTCCAATCACCGACGTTGCAGGAACGTGGGGTGGTGAAAACGCGGGCCTCATTGCCACCGACACCTCCGCCCACATGCACATCGGCTGCACACTTGGCGATACGAAAGGACAAATAGTCGTCGATGGGGATGGTCGTTTTGTGATGACGGGTACCTACAACGTCGACGCTTATCCAATCGATCGCGGCATCACCCATCCTGCGCGGTTCACTGGGCAGATCTCGGGAAAGACCATGACTCTGAGTGTGGAGCTTACCGACACCGGTCGGCAGCTCGGGCCGGTGGTATTGACTCTTGGGAAAGAACCCAAAATGGGGCCTTGTCCGATTTGTCGAGTTCCCGGAGAAAGGCGTTTAACAACTTCGCCACGAACTACGGTGTTATGGGGCCCAGGCCCATCTCATCCAGAAAACGATTTCCACCTGTCGGTTTTTCGTTTCGCTCATCGACGCGCGTAAGAACGAGGCGGTCTTTCGTTCGCGTCATGCCGACATAGAGCAATCGGCGCGCTTCTTCGATTTCGCGCTTCGACGGATCTTTTCCGCCCGGCAGGGCCGAATCTTCGGCGCCAACTACATAAACGCGTGAGAATTCGAGGCCCTTCGTGGAATGGAGGGTGAGGAGATTGACGCGAGCCTTCTCAGGCTCGATGCCGTCCATCCTGGAAAGCGCGATACGCTCGAGAAATCCCATGATCTGATCCCTCAACGGTTGCCCGCCGAAGAGGTCGAGCAACGGTCGAAGCCTGTGCATCGCGGCCGGATATCGCTGATCCGCGGTCTTTTCAGCCCTCAATCGCAACATGAGATCTTCACCGCCGAGCCTCTCGATGAGATTTTCGATTGACGTGATGGTGTCGTCACCGGACTGTTCGCGCTCCTCGCGGTACACGTCCAGGCAATTGGTGTAGCGACCAAGAGAGAATGTGCGCGTGAGTTTTTTTAGTCGAGTGGCCTCTTCGTTCAGTGACTCTTCGTTCGACAAAGCAAGTGCGATTCCGAGGTAGTCGAGCAGGTTGTCGAGCGCGGTCTTTCGTGCCCGAGTGACTTTCGCCTCGCCCAGGGCAAGAAACACGTGCGCCAACGCCTTCGTGTCGTCGAGTGCGCGGTGTGACTGACCGGCATCGATACCGTAGGCATGGGCGAGATCCACGAGCTTTGCGCTGCCCGATCGGACCTCGCGCGCAAGAAGCAGCGTATCGTACGCAACGAAAGGCCGGCCTGGAATCTTCTCGGCCATTCGCCGCATGATCGGAAAGTCGAACCGATGGCCGTTGTGAGCGACGAGAACGTCCGATCCACAGAACTCGCGGAATGCCGGCCACATGGCCTCGAAGTACGGCTGGTCGATTAACTCCTGCGCAGAAATGTGGTGCGTATCAAATGCGCCGGCGGCGATTGGCACTCGCGGCCTCACGAGTGTGTGATAGTGCGAGACGATCGCGCCGCCACGAACCTTCACTGCCGCAATCTCGACAACCTCTGCGCGTGCCACGTCGTTGTCTGTGGTTTCGAGATCGACAGCTGTGAAATCACGGAAATGATTGGAGAACCCGGCGCTTCGAATCAGCTGTGCAGCCTTGAAAAGCCCAAGAGCGATGCCAAGCACGGGGGCATCTGAATGGCCGATTGAAACACCGTTTTTCGGTGAAAGGCCTCCGAGCTGCACGCGATTCAGGCCGATTCCACCGAGGATACCTTTGAGAGCGATCTCGAGTCCACCCATTCTCGGAATCCATACAGTCGATGAAGTGTTGGCCGCTTTGGTCAAACGACGCGCGAGCGTGTGCACTTCTTCATGCTCAGCCGGATCGCTCAGCTCATCGGCATTGTCCTCGAGGACAGTTCGATATTCGCCGACACGCTGCGAGAGTAGCTCATCGACGAGAGTCGAAAGCTTTTTGTGCATGGTGCCGAGCGCAGCGAGGTTCTTGAGAGCGTAGAATCCGCGCCAGATTTTGCGGCGGTCGCCATGCTCTTTTGGAAGAGCACGGGCGATTTGCTCGAGCTGTGCGACCAGAGTCTGATTGTTTTCCTCCGATTTGACGCGCGCGTCCTCGAACAGCGCCTTCGGCAGAACGACCTTGAGAAATCCTTCCTGGTGAATCGGATCACCGGGATCGGAGATGACGCGAAGTGCGTTGACGACATACCCGACGATAGGATCGTCGGCGAGAGCACGTCCATGCGCCATTCGGCACGGCAACCCGGCGGCTAGAAAAGCCGCCTCGGCTGCATTTCCGATCTCGTGAGTTCTATATAGAAGGGCGAAGTCGCCCCACTGAAGGTTGTGTTCCTTCTTGTCGCGACGAATGTCGTCGAGAATCCAGGCTAGCTCCTCGTCCTCCGTCGGAAATGAGAGCGCCGAGACTCCGAACGGTGAGCTGTGTTCAGCCTCCGCATGTCGCCGGTCGGAGAATATCGGCGTATTGACAGTCAGGAGCTTCCGGGCAAGCTGAACGACTTCCGTTGGGCACCGTCGATTCTCGCCGAGCTGCTGCTTCGTCGTGACGTCGAAGTCGTTGACGAACGTGAGGAACACCTGCGGATCCGCGCCGGCCCACGAGTAGATCGACTGCTCGTCGTCGCCCACGGCAAAGATGTTCTTGTGGCCAACCGAGAGAGACCGGATGACCATGTACTGGACAGGGTTGAGATCCTGGAACTCATCGACGAGTACCGCATCCCACCGGCTTCGAACCTCTTCTGCCACGTCGCCCACGCGCATGAGCTCGGC
>JBDSBT010000133.1:0-3353 GCA_039921425.1 Gemmatimonadaceae bacterium
ATTGTTGCAGTGGCAGAGTCGCATACCGGGCACTGGCTCAAACCGATACTCGCTAAGTCGCGTGTGCCTGTCGCAACTGATAAGCGGAAGAGGGCTGTGCTCTAGTTCTTCTGGATACGCAACTTCATAGCTGCCGTTAACATCCTTTTATCGTAGTCTGTTGCTGTTTTGTAGTTACCGATTCTCCTGTGCCATCCGAACAAGCCTGGTAACGAGATTTCGCGGCGCAAATCTCTCCGCCTGCACCATGACCTTGTTCCTGAGACCGGCTATCTCAACACGCTCGCCTTTCATCATCGCCTCGTAGCCAACATTTGCGACATGATCCGCTTTCGCCGCAACCTTCGCGAAAAGCTTGCTGTTGCCGACCATTGCTGTCTCGGCGAAGTTCGTGTCCGTCGGGCCGGGGCAAAGGCAAGTCACGCTGACGCCTGAGTTGCGCAGCTCTTCATCGAGCGCCTCGGAGAAGCTCAGCACGTAAGCTTTCGACGCGTAGTAGACAGCCATGAGCGGGCCCGGTTGAAACGCAGCGGTCGATGCCACGTTGAGGATCCTGCCGGATTTTCTCTTCAGCATCGCCGGCAGAAAAAGTTTCGTCAAATGAGTCAGCGCTGTGATGTTGATCTGGATCAGCTCGAGCTCTCGGGTGATGTCCGTGTCGGCGAACTCTCCGCCAAGTCCGAACCCCGCGTTATTCACGAGAAAGTGAACGTCGATATTCTCGGCCCTGATCGCATCGAAAAGTCGCCGAGGGGCGGCCGGGTCGGTAAGGTCATCAGGAATGACGGTGACCTTTCCCCCGAACTTTCCTTCGATTGTTCCAGCGACTGCTTCCAGCCGGTCCCGATGACGGGACGTGATCACAAGATCGTGGCCGTGCGACGCGAACTGCTTCGCGAGCTCGAGTCCGATGCCGCTGGACGCACCCGTTACTAGGGCGGTCAGACCTGAACTATTCGTTTTGGCATTCATTGATGGCGGACAGTCAGAGTTGCTGCTCAAGGTAGCCACTGCCATGCAAATCGCGGCATTTCGTGGTCTCGAGCGGTTGGCGAAGAGGAGTTTGGTCGCACTGTGACTGAGCTGGATTTCCTGGCGGACCCGGACCCGCAGGAAGGGCTGCGGCCTACGACCGAATGGAACTGTTGACCATTCTGATTGCCGCGTACGATGGCGATCATCTCGCTCCTTTCGAAGCAGCTTCGCCGCAGGAAATCGTTCAATTCATCGCAGAGAAAAAAGGCATGACAAATGCCGCGCTAGCGGAGTTAATCGGGGGTCGCCCGCGCCTCTCCGAGTTTCTTAGCGGCGCCCGCGAACTGTCCAAGGGCCAGATGGTAAAGCTTCGCGATGCGCTCGGTATCCCGGTCGATCTGCTTCTAGGTCGTTGATGCTTTGAGTGGGCATGAGGAGTTACTCAATCCGGTTGATTTGTGCCCGTCTGGGGGTTTAGGTTTGACAAGCATTCCCGAGTAGCTCAGGTGGTAGAGCAGGTGACTGTTAATCACCGGGTCGGGGGTTCAAGTCCCTCCTCGGGAGCTTGGTTAAAGCTCCAAACCACAACGCTTTATGGAAACGGGCACTTCCCACGGGGAGTGCCCGTTTTTTCTTGCTTCGCAATGGAGCTGAACCAGGACGCTTCACTAATCCTTGAGCGTTAGCTCACGAGGCGCGAGCAAACGAATCACCAGCGATCGACATCGGACATATTACACGAAGTCTTTACTTAGCAGTAGTGGAGTGCTGTCTTGAGTGTTGATCCCAGAGGCGCGATTTCTAACTTGGGATCGCTCCCGACACTTAAAGGCGTTTCAGTTCAAATTATTAAAGTCTCACACCGAGACTGACACCGCAGCACCGGAGATCTCACATGCAGAAGTGGATGCACCGCACCCCTCGCGCTCTTGCGTTTGTCCTCGCCTCGCTGGCGCTGGCAACGACCGCCGTCAACGCACAGGTGGCGTCGCCGAACGGACGCAACGTCGTCACCATCGCCGTTCGGGACGGCGGCATTTACTACTCACTGAAGCGAGACGGTCGTGACCTGCTCTTTCCTTCGCGGCTCGGGTTTGCGTTCAAGGATGCCCGGCCGCTCAAGGAAAATCTTCGCATCGTGAATACGTCAAAGAGCACTCACGATGAAACGTGGGACCAGCCGTGGGGCGAAGTCGCCAGAGTTCGCGACCACCATAATGAGATCCGCGTCTCGGTTCAGGAAACTTCCGCGCCGAGTCGAAAGTTCGATGTCGTCGTTCGCGCTTTCGATGACGGTATCGGCTTCCGTTACGAAATCCCGTCGCAGTCGACGATGAATGACATCGTGATCATGGATGAGCTCACTGAGTTCAACTTCGCCGACAATCCAAAGGCCTGGTGGATTCCCTCGGATCATTCGCGGCTCGACCGCTCCGAGATGCTGTGGTCTTCGTCGCCCCTTAGTCGACTCGACAGCGTTCAAACGCCTATCACGACCGAGTCCACCGACGGGAAGACATTTATGGTCATCCATGAAGCAAACCTCGTCAATTATCCAAGAATGTTTCTCGCGGGCTCCGGACTCGAGAGCCATAACCTGACCGCAGCGCTCGCTCCAATGCACGATGGCGTGAAAGCGCGGGTGCACCTTCCGTTCAATACGCCGTGGCGCACCATTCAGATCGCGGACCGTGCCACGGACCTCGCTCCATCGGTGCTCGGACTGAATTTGAACCCGCCGAATGCTCTCGGTGACGTGTCCTGGGTCAAGCCGATGAAGTACGTCGGCATCTGGTGGAGCATGCACATCAACACGAAAACGTGGACCTCGGGCCCAAAGCATGGGGCGACCACCGAAAACACAAAGCGCTATATCGATTTCGCTGCCGCCAACGGACTGGGCGGATTGCTCGTCGAGGGATGGAACGTCGGGTGGGACGGAAACTGGATCAACAATCGCGACGCGTTCTCGTTCACCAAGTCGTATCCCGACTACGATTTGCCTGGTCTCGCAAAGTATGCGCAGTCCAAGGGCGTCCGCATCATCGTGCACAACGAGACGTCGGGAGGAGTGGACAACTACGAACGCCAGATGGATTCCGCATTCTCGATGTACCACAACCTGGGACTCGACGCGATCAAGTCAGGGTACGTGACAGACACGCTTAGTGGCGGGGACTCGCACTATTCGCAGCGCGCGGTCAACCATCACCGTCACGTTCTCGACATGGCCGCGAAGTATCACATCGGCATGGACGTGCACGAGCCGATTCACGATACCGGCGAGCGGCGCACGTACCCGAACATGATGTCTCGCGAGGGCGCACGCGGTCAGGAGTACAACGCCTGGAGCGGAGACGGCGGCAACCCGCCCGAGC
>JBDSBT010000134.1:0-4380 GCA_039921425.1 Gemmatimonadaceae bacterium
CCCACCCGGGCTGCTTCTGAAGAGGCGCCCAGCCTTCCCAACGGTCATCGAGCGCAGCCCATCGGATGTGTCCATCACGCTGATCAACCGCCTGATGGCCGAGGGAGATCGCTTCTTCATATCTGCCAGCACAGGTCGCAGCGAGCGCAAAGGGAGTGGGCTGAATCATCTCGATTCTGTTCCGCGCAGCAAGCTCGCAGTAGATAGCATCTGCCGCCTCCGTCTTACCTAGCGAGGCGTAGGTAACCGCGAGCTCGCTCAGCGGCCATGGATGACGACCGGACATCGAGAGCACGAGTGAGGCTTGCTGTATCGCTTCCTCGTGCATTCCCGCAGCCTGGTAACATCGCTGAAGCGCCCACTGTCCCCAGAACGATTCAGGATCGAGAGCAACACCGCGTCGGGCATCTTCAACGACCTCCTCATTTCTTCGCGCGAACACCTTGAGCAACGCGAGCATGGATTGAGCAAAGCCGTTCAACGGGTCCGCTGCGACGCCTTCGGCGACAACACTGACTGCATCATCCCACCTCTTCTCGCCAAGCCCGAGTCCCCAGATCGCGTAGGTGCACCTGATCTGCGCGAGCTGCGAACCGAGACGCATCGCTTCTTCCCATTCGGCGATCGTCTTGTGCCGGTCGTTTCCGTAGAAGCTGTACCAGAACGCGAGCGCATATCGGGCCTCGGCCGCCTCCGGATCCAGCAGCACCGCCTTCTTTGCTTCTTCGAAAGCACGTTCGATGATGTCGGCCGGGCGCACCAATCCGTTGTATGCAGCGATCAGAAGCGCTTCAGCGAGTGTCGCGTGTGCCAACGCGAAACCATTGTCTCGCTCGATTGCCTGCTTGAAGCACTCTATGCCAGCAAGGATGTGGTGGCCGTTCCGATACAATAGCGCACGCCCTCGCAGAAACAGCTCGTATGCTTCAACGTCCATGGTTCTGGGCTTGATTAGCGCGCGAGGCCCGAGAGAAAGGCGAAGTTTGGCGGCGATGGCCGTGGCGATTTCGTCCTGGACAGCAAATACGTCAGTCAGCTCACGGTCGTACCGCTCCGACCATAGCTGAAATCCATCGACGGCCTTTACAAGCTGCGCCGTGATTCTCAGCCGGTTGCCGGAGCGCCTTACGCTTCCCTCGAGAACTGTAGTCACCGCGAGCTGCTGGCCGATTGCACGCAGATCGCGCTTGGAGTCCTTGAAGACGAACGACGAAGTGCGGCCGGCAACTCGAAGTCCGTCAATCTGGGTCAAGGCGTTGATGATTTCCTCGGTGATGCCGTCGGTGAAGTATTCGTTGTCCTTTTCACCGCTCATATTCTGGAACGGCAAGACGGCAATGGCGGGCGATCGCTCGATGCCCGCTGCTGGCGTCGGCGTCCGAATGGTCGAGTTCGATTGAATGATCCGGAGTAGCTCAGACGCTGTTTGTGGTCTGTTCGCGGCATCCTTTGCGAGACAGCCCATGATCAGGTCGACGATCTGATCCGACACTTCCGCACGACGCAGTGTTCCTGACTTTGGCGCCTCCATCATGTGCGCAAGTAGCGTCTCGTTGATGGTCGATTTCATGAACGGCGGATTCCCGGCGAACATCTCGTACGCAACGCAGCCCAGCGAATAGATGTCAGAGCGCGGATCGACTTCTCCAACTCCCATCGCCTGCTCCGGCGCCATGTAGCCGGGAGTTCCGACGACGAACCCAACCTGCGTCACGGGGCCTGACGCGTTCGTCGGAATCGCTGAGTTGCGAGCGGCAGAAATCGCCTTCGCGATTCCGAAATCGATCACGCATGCCGAATTGCCGGAAAGAAGAATGTTGTCGGGCTTGATGTCACGATGAACTACTCCTCGGGCGTGTGCGTACTCGAGAGCGCGAGCCGTGTCGCGCAGTATCTGGAGTCCCTCGTCCGATTCGATTGTCTTCCGATCCTTGAGTCGCGTCCGCAGGGATTCGCCAGCCACGAACGGCATTGTATAGTAGGGAAGTCCTTCGATGGTCCCGGCCGAGAACAGTGGAACTATGTGGGGGTGCTGAAGATTTGCCGCGAGCTTGATCTCTCGCTCGAAGCGGTCGGCGAGAATGCCCTGCGTTTTTTCGGGAGACAGAATTTTGATGACCACCATTCTCCCAAACGCTTTTTCTTCTGCCAGAAATACGCGCGACATGCCCCCACCGCCGAGCTCGCGGAGGAGGGTGTAGGTAGCGCCAAGCGACAGCTGTACCTGGTCGCGTAACTGGAGTGTGGTCGTAATGCCTCGGGTTTGGGTTCACAAACCTTAGTGTTCGTCCGCTTTCCAGTCTATACCTTTTCGTCCGCTGCTCTCTGGGCAGGCGACCAACGCCCTGCCCGGCTGAAGCCGTGCAGGGCGCAGTTGCCTGTCGTCATGGCTTACCCGTGCCGTACGTCTTCTGGATTGCGACGCGGGGGCGCGGACCAGGACCTTGTGGCCAGCCGCGGTCGGATGCACGCCGTCCACCCTGATGTTTGGACCATACGGCTGTGCCGACGTGAGGTAGGACAAAAGGTTGAACGGAAGGTCGTCCTTCGATTTGTCGTAGAGAACGCCGAGTGAAAATGTCGCGTAGCCACCCGCGTCGGCTTTGCTCCCGATTTCTGCTGTGAGTCCGAATGGACGGAAATTTCCGGAGATCAGTAGGCAGGGTTACCAGAAGCGCGGCTGCTCCCGTCGCGGCAACATTTTCTCGAACCATCCCATGCTACCGGCGCTGGTTCACACCCAGCGTACGTCGCATTACGTAGATGAAGATCGTCATCGCGTGTGCGGGCTAACTACATGCGTATTTCTGCTGTGTGTCGTTACATTCGGGTTTCGTCTCCCAAGGCAGTGGCAATCAGATTCGGTCGTTGATCGCAACGATCCTGAACCGGAGAACAACCATGAGTGAGCAAGCCACTGCAACACACACGATCGACAGCATTGTCGACCAGCTCGATCACTTCCGCCAGCGCGCGACATATGGCGCCGTCGCGGCTGTAGTGAATCGGTCACCACGAAACCTGATGGACAAGCGGACACGCGGTCCGCGCGATTCGTGGGTTGTCAGCAGGAAAGACGGTATGCCTTCGAAATACCCACCCGAGCAGGTGCACCCGGAGATCAAGATGCGTGAATGTATTCTGGCAACCGGTGCGGAGCTCGAGAGCTGGCTGGCCGACCCGGGCTAACACCTAATAGCCAATAGCCAACTGCCAGTTTGAGCCCCCTTTTCACTAACCATAGGCTTTTTTACAGGCATCAAATGATGTATAATATTGCAGATCATCGTTTGAGGCCCAGGATGAGAACCACTCTCAACATCGACGAGAAACTCGTCGATGAGGCAAAAAGATTGACTCACATCAACGAAAGAACCGAGCTCATCCACGAGGGGCTTCGCGCGCTCATCTCCAGAGAAAGCGCGCGCCGCCTCGCCAGGCTCGGCGGCAGCGAACCGAGCATCGCCGCCATCCCGCGGCGAAAACCAGCCAGCCGTTGATCCTTGTCGACACTTCGGTCTGGGTCGATCATCTACGGAAGTCCGACCCAGTCCTCGTCGAGCTGCTCGAGCAGGAAAGTGTGCTCGTTCACCCGTTCGTCACCGGTGAGCTGGCTTGCGGCAACATTCGCAATCGAGCCGAAGTCCTCGATCTGCTTCAGCGCCTGCCAGCAGCGCCGAGTGCCACCGACGATGAGGTTCTGGCGCTGATCGATCGAAACGGGCTGATGGCAAAGGGCGTCGGCCTCATCGACGTTCATCTTCTCGCGTCATCAGCGCTTGCCGATGATGCGCGGCTCTGGACACGGGACAAGCCGCTTGCGACCATCGCCGATCGCATGGGCCTCGGGTTTCGCGCCCTGAGCTAACCTCAGGAAGTCCGCAGGAAGCGACCGGGGGAAGTCAGGCTTTTAGCCTGAGGCAGGTCAGGGCGTCCTTCTTGCCCTTCCATGTGGCATGCTCGCGAGCCTTCGGCCCTCTGTAATCAAGGCAAAAATCAGGAACGGCAATCCGGCCGTCCTTGCAACCTTCGGCACCCTGCTTCTCCTGATCGGAATGGTGGTCGGCGCGTTCAGCTGGTACGGCTTCCGGGTTTACACCGAGCTTCGTCCGGGATCGTGGCGAACGCCAACTGCGGTCATCGATCGCAACGGCCGCACTCTCGTTGCTCTCTATGGTAGCGATTGGAAAGTCGCCGAACCGGTCATACTCACCTACTTGCCGACCTATGTGCCCAACGCGTTCCTCGCAGCTGAGGACGCGCGCTTTCGCAGCCACATCGGAATCGATCCAATAGGAATCGGCCGAGCGGTTTTGTCGAATGCCAAAGCAGGCGGAGTGGCGGAGGGTGGCAGCACAATCACACAACAGCTCGCCAAGA
>JBDSBT010000135.1:0-4901 GCA_039921425.1 Gemmatimonadaceae bacterium
GTTCAGATTGACCGCATTCTATCACCGGCTGAACGCGCTGAAGGCGGCCGCGACCGCGTAACGCTCGACATCTCGCCTGTTTCACTTGTGAAAGGAAATGCGAGTGACGTGAGCGTCCGCGACGGCGATGTAGTCAGAGTATTTCCGGTCACCGAGCGCGTACGGAATCGCATTTCGGTCGAAGGCAACGTCTGGCAGCCGGGAACGTTTGGGCTAACGCCAGGAATGACAGTCGCGCAGGCTCTCCGCGCGGCTGGCGGTCTCAAGCCGGACTCATATCTCGGACAGGTTCTGATTTCCCGCCTGAATTCGGATTCCACTCGCGTGCAGCTCCATGCAATCCTCGCCGACACTACCGGGCGAGTGATTGGCGACTTCCCGCTTCGCGAAGACGACATGCTTCGCATCTTCTCGACTACTGAGTTCCGTCCCACGCGCTATGTGGCAATCACCGGCGCCGTCCGAAACAGCGGGCAAGTACCATTTCACGACGGCATGACCGTTCGCGACCTCGTGTTGCTTGCTGGCGGACTCGAACAAAGCGCCGATCTCAGTGCCGCTGAAATCGCACGCCTTCCCCAGGACCGTCGCTCCGGCCAAACCGCGGTTACGTTTCGCGCGCCGCTCGACTCGAGCTACATCTTCGAGCGTGGACCTGATGGAAAATATTTTGGACCTCCAGGCCTTCCTGCGCCCGCCGGCAACGAGCCCGAGGTCAAGCTCCACCCGTACGACAACGTGCTCATTCTCCGCCAGCCAAACTGGGAGCTTCAGAGAACGGTCGTGATCTCGGGAGAGGTCCGTTATCCCGGCACCTACTCGCTTCGCACGAAGACCGAAAAGGTTTCCGATGTGATTCAGCGCGCCGGTGGCCTGACCCCTGAAGCCTACGCCGACGGTGTCACGTTTTTCAGAGCAAAGGACAGCGTTGGTCGCATCGGCATCGCCCTTCCCGAAGTTCTCAAACGTGCAGGCTCACGCGACAATCTCCGGCTGGTGAACGGTGACTCGATCTTCATTCCGCGATTCAACGAAGTCGTCAATGTGAAGGGCGCAGTGAATTCGCCGGTTGCAGTGACGTTTGTGCCGGGCAAGAACCTGGAATACTACGTTCGTGCGGCAGGCGGAATTACTCGGCTCGGAGATCTTCGCTACGCATACGTGACGCAGCCGAACGGAAAGGTCGAGGCGACATCAGGAAAGTTCATTTTCCGAAACGACCCGCAGCCACGACCGGGAAGCACTGTCTACGTACCGCAGAAGGATCCGAGCGAGCGACGCGTTGATTACATCGCTACAATCGGGTCAATCGCATCGGTCGCCGGGAGTCTGATTACACTGGCGATCGCACTTCGACGATAACTGATGGCTGAAGCCTCCGAGCGCGCCCCGCTCAGCGAACACCTCACGTTCACGAGGTGGGCTGCCGGCGTCGTCGAAAGATGGCGATACGTGCTCTGGCTGGGCATCGCGGGCCTCGTCGTGGCGCTGATCGCGACGCTCGTCATTCCCGCAGTCTATCGCAGCAAAGCATCTTTTGTGGCGAACTCATCGGGCTCCTCGAAAGTGCAGTCCGCGGCGGCTGGCTCGCCGATCAGCGGACTCTTATCTCAATTCGGCGGAAGCATTGGGGGCGACCCTTCCGAGTCTCCTAATTTCTACCTCGAGCTGGTCTACAGCCGAGAGCTGCTCACGCGGTTACTCGAATCGAAATTCCCGGATCCGAGAACGACCAGTCCGCGTGACAGCGCAAAGCTCGTGGACCTGCTTCGCATTCGCTCGAAGGACCCTGCCCGCCGGATGGAGCTCGGCGTAAAGGAAATGACGGCGTCTATCAAAGGCGGACTCGACCCAAAGACGAATCTCGTGTGGTTCTCGACCGACGCCGAGTACCCCGCTCTTAGCAGCCAGATTTCGAACAGGGTGATCGCTCTCGTGAGCTCATTCAATCGCGAAACACGGGTTTCGCGTGCGAAATCGAAGCGCGTCTTTCTGGAAAGGCGTCTCGACAGCGCCAAGAGTGAGCTTCGCCAGGCGGAAGAGAATCTCCGCTTCTTCTATGAGCAGAACCGCGGGTTCATCAACGCCCCTAGCCTGAAGGCGGATGAAGCCAGACTGAAGCGGGCCGCGGACGTGCAATCGGATCTGTTCCTGAATCTTCAGGGACAACTGGAAGTCGCTCGCATCGAAGAGATCAATGACGCAGCGCTGATTACGGTGATCGACACCGCCGTGGTCCCGAGCAAGGCACAGTGGCCGCGCTATGGCGTCGCAACAATTACGGGACTATCGCTGGGCCTTCTCATTGGCTTGATGGCGGCAGGTTGCGCCGCCATTCTTCACGACTGGCGCATGCGCAATCCCGAGGACTGGGAGGAGTTCCGCGACTCGTTTGGAGCGGGCGGAGCGCGAATTGGCTGGCTGGTGCCATTCCGCAAGAAGTTGCCGGCATCGCGGCGAGGTGCTGATGATAACTCCGCGATTCGGCCGGCAAAGCCCGCTGCGTGACGCTCTAGCTGACCGAGAATGACATCCGCCGGGACGGATCGGTCCGGTCGCCGGGCCAGTCCAACATTCGGAGTCGTTGTCCTGAATTGGAACAACGCCAACGACACGATTTCGTGCCTCTCGACGCTGGTTGCGGCCACGCCACCTCCGGACAATATCGTTATTGTCGACAATGGCTCGGCAGACGATTCACTCGCCCGCATCGAGCGCTGGTGTGCGAGCTCCGCAGACCACAATCGTTTACGGGTGATTACGGCTGGGAAGAATCTGGGATTTGCGGGCGGCACGAATCTAGGGATCGGGCGGCTTATGAGCGACGGCGAAGTGAGTCATATTGTGCTTCTCAACAACGATGCGACGGTATCGCCCAGATTCTTCGCCGATGCCGAGGCGGCGGTCGGCCAGATTGGCCGTGACTGCGTCATTGGCCCAACCATATTCGAAGATCCGAAGCGGTCGACAGTCTGGTATGCTGGCGCGGTGGAGATTCCAACGCGAGCACTCGTCCAGCACACACTGACTCTTCCGAAAACGACCGAGCCCCGGCCGACGGACTTCATCAGTGGATGCGCGATGATAATCTCACGTGCCGTCATCGAAAAAATAGGCGGCCTCGCGGAGTGCTTCTTTCCGGCGTATTTCGAAGATGGCGACTTTTGTCATCGCGCATCGCGCGCCGGTTTTCCGCTGATGTACGCGCCGAAGCCCGTGGCATATCACAAGGTTGGCGCGACGGTGCGGGCGGCGATGATCGAGAATTCACTCGAGTACTCCAAGAATCGCCTGCGGGTGATTTACGTCCGTCGCAACTATAAGGGAGCGCGTAAATTTATCGCGCTCGGCTACCTGGCCGTTACGAAGCCCGGCCGATTTCTCGCTGAAGTAGCGACGGGAAATTCACGACACGGATGGGCCGTGCTCAGCGGAGCGACATCCGGATTTCTCACGCGCGACATCGGGTCGAAGTGAGCATCGAGCGCGGCCGGAAAGCGCTGCTCGAATCCGCCTTTCGCCACAAGAAGAATTACGCTCTGGGACTCGCTTCGGAGATTGCGGCTCCGCTGATGCGGCCAGTTGCGCGGATGATGACCCGCGCACCTTCTCCGCCGGCGTCGTGGAAGAAAGGCTTGATCATCGCCCACAACCATATCGGCGACGTCCTCTACAGGACCGCATCGCTACAGGCACTCCGCTCGGGACTGCCAAACTGCGAATGGTCTTTTCTGACGTCGCCTTCCACCGCTGATATGCTGTTGGACAATCCGCACATTGCGGAAGTACTTCCCTGGAACGACGCTGACGACAGCTGGAACATCGCACCTGCATTCAAGCGCGAGCTCACGTCTCGAAGGTTCGACGCGGTAGTCTGCAGCAATACACTCCGTCACTACCCCGACTTCATGCTGGCAGTGTCGCTTGGAATTCCGAATCGTATCGGGTTCACCTACAAGGGATTGTCGGGCTTGATCACACACCCCGTGGGAATCGATTTCCCAAGTCCCTACGCCGGTTATTTCAGGACGATCGTCGCGGACCTTGTCGGTCGCGCTCCAGAGTGGTCACTGTCACCGGAGATCTTCCTCAGCCAGCGCGATTCGGCGGAAGCTCAGAGGCTGATTGCATCGGCGGGACTTGGGGCGAAGCCAATCGTCGCGTGCTCGCTCACTACCAGGCAGAGTCGCGGCAACTGGCCGGTTTCGTTCATGATCGCGGCGCTTGTCGAAGCGCGCCGTTCAACTGACTTCGATGTCGTGCTGTGCGGCGGACCGGGAGATCGCCAGCGGCTGACGCAATACAAAGCCGAGATCGGCGACGATGTTCACGTGATCGCCGGCGATCTGTCGCTGCGGGGATTCGCCATGTTCCTGCGTCACTGTCGTGTGTTATTCACGCTCGATTCCGGCCCGCGTCACTTGGGCAACGCTGTCGCAACCCGGGTACTGTTCGCGCGAAACATGTCTCATTCACAGGTAGAAGCAGGAGCGTATTGCTCAAGCGAAATGGACATTGCACCCGCGGGGGAATATCTGAGCGATGCGGAAATTTCGCGCGTCGCGGCAACAATGTCACCATCGGCCGTCGCTAGGCAGTTGTCCGAGCCGATCCGATCTGGAGCAAAGCAAGCGTAGTTCCCCGCACCTGCACCACATCCTGAAAATCGGGATGTCTCGACTGCAGGTCGTTCACGGCGCGAGTCACCCCATCCCACCGGCCGTAGTCGTGCCACGCGATCGTTCCACCTTCGGCGCGCAGCATTTGCAGTGCAACGAGCGAATCGTTGACCACATACTTGTACGCGTGTGACGCATCGACGAACACGAAATCCATGGCGCCTGCGAAACTGGAAAAGTCGTAGCTTCCCGAATCGCCGTACAACTGTTCGATGCGCGGTT
>JBDSBT010000136.1:0-8995 GCA_039921425.1 Gemmatimonadaceae bacterium
CGACACGCAGCACTCCTCGGGAGCGGGCCACAACCCCGAAGAGATTGCAAAGCATGACGACGCCGGCAAGGATCGTCTGTTCGAAGGACGCGAGCAGCACGATGAGGCAGAAAAGCGCAGCGAAAAGGGGCGACTGGCAAAGGACGTCGCCGAGCACCATCACTCGGTGGATGAAGACGTTGGGGACTCGGGTACGGGCGCGAGCGCCAAGCGCAAGAGCTAGTGCTTAAGATGGGGTAGCTTCGAGCACCATGCCAAAGAAAGAAACGGCGACAATTCTCTCTATTGACGGCCGGGAAGTCCGCGTCAGCAATCCGGACAAGCCGTACTTCTCGGGCGAAGTGAAGCTGTCGAAGCTCGATGTCGTCAGATATTACCTGTCAGTCTCCGGCGGCGCCGTTGCGGGCATTCGTGACCGGCCGAGCATGCTGAAGCGTTTCGTGGATGGTGCAGAAAGTCCGCCGTTTTATCAGAAGAGGGCCCCCGGCAATCGCCCTGACTGGCTACGAACTGCCACTCTCTCATTTCCATCGGGGCGCACGGCTGAAGAAGTCGTCGTTGACGACGCAGCAGGCCTCGCATGGATCGTCAACCTCGGCTGCATCGAGTTGCATCCACACGCGGTGAGTACGACTGATCTCGATCACCCCGACGAGCTGCGCATTGATCTGGATCCAATTCCAGGCGTTGAATGGAGCGATGTTCGCCTCGTTGCTCTGGAGACGAAGAATCTTCTCGAGGAGATGGGCCTGCGGGGTTGGCCGAAAACCAGCGGCTCGCGCGGAATGCACGTGAACGTGCGGATTCACCAGCGATGGACATTCACCGACGTGAGACGTGCCGCGCTGGCGTTGTCGCGCGAGATCGAGCGTCGCGCACCGACGCTCGCGACGTCCAAATGGTGGAAGGAAGAACGCCACGGAGTATTCCTCGATTACAATCAAAACGCGAAGGATCGCACCACGTGCTCGGCCTATTCGATAAGGCCGCTTCCCGATGCAAGAGTGTCGGCGCCGCTCTTGTGGGAGGAAGTTCCGGATTGCAATCCGGCTGATTTCACTGTGCTGACAATGCCGGCACGATTTGAAGAGATCGGCGATCCAAACGCGGGAATGGACGATGCGGCGGGCTCACTCGATCAGCTGTTGGAGCTCGCTCGGCGTGATGAGGCAGCCGGACTGGCTGATGCTCCGTGGCCGCCCCACTTTCGGAAAATGAAGGGCGAGTCCTCGCGGGTCGCGCCTTCACGAGCTAAGACTGCGAAGAAGACGACAACGAAAACTGCCGCCACGAAATCGCCTGCCAGGTCTTCCTGACGCCGGGAGCTCCTCTGTCGAAGGAACATATGTTGCATTATTCTGTCAGGGTGATAAGAGTAATTCATGGGACGGTTTTCGTCGCGTTGATCGGAGCGATTGCCTGTGGCGGCAATGGCGGCGATGCCAATACCGGGCCCGCGAGCGGGACATTCGGCGTCATTCAGAGCAGCGTCTTTGCGGACAACTGCACGAGCTGTCATTCCAGCGGCAGTTCGTTCGCAACCCAGTCGGGGCTGTCGCTGGACCGGGGGGCGGCGTACAAAAATCTGGTAAATGCTCAAGCTAAAGACCAAACCGCGCGAACCGATGGTCTTCTCCGCGTGGTTCCGGGGGATGCCCAGAAAAGTTTGCTTTATCAGAAGCTGATTCTGTGGGATCCCAACCACGCTCGCAACTACGGCGCACCAATGCCGCTGGGGGGTCAGTCGCTCACCGTTGGGCAGATAGAGTTGGTCCGAAAGTGGATCAACGCAGGTGCGCCGGAAACCGGTGACGTAGTAGACGCCAGTATCCTTGGTGATGTGACGCGACCTTCTTATGCGCCCTTCACTCCTTTGCCACTTCCGGCAAGCGGTTATCAAGTAAAGGCTGGACCGTTCGACGTCGCCCCGCATTTCGAGCGCGAGCTGTTCATCCGGCGAGACCTCCGCAACGCCGTGCCCGTCTACATCACGCGGATTGAAACGCGAATGAGGACGAACAGTCATCACCTCCTGATGTACACATTCACTCCCGACATTCCGGCGGCAGTGATGCCAGCTGTGGACGTGATCAGAGACATCAGGCGGCCTGATGGAAGCATGGACTTCCTGAAAATGCTGCCGATGGGCTATCACGCGTTCTTCGGAGGGTCGATGACACCGACCGGGGGATTCCAGTTCCCCGCAGGCGTAGCGCTGGAGCTGCCGGCGAACGCTGTGCTCGACCTCAATTCACATTATGTGAACACGACCAACGCGCCCATCACGGGAGAGATCTTCGCCAACCTGCATACGGTCGCCCGGTCGGCGGTGAGCCAGGTCGCCCATACTCTGTTCATGAACAACGAGTCATTTTCCCTGCCGGCTCGCCAGCGGACGACTATAACCAAAACATTCAAGGTCGGCGCAACCACCACGATAATCATGCTCAGTTCTCACATGCACTTTCATGGGGAGAAATTCGTGGCACGGATCGCCGGGGGTCCGCGGAATGGTGAGATCGTTTATGAGAACGCTGATTGGGCCGATCCAGTGATCAAGATCTTCGCGCAGCCGCTCGTGCTTCAGGCGGGAGAAGGGCTGACCTCCGAAGTGACGTATAACAACACGACGGCTTCGCAAATCAGCTTCGGTCTTACGAGCGAAGACGAGATGGATATCATCTTCGGCTATTACTATTGAATTCCGAGCTCATCGGAACTGGGCGCTAACTACCCACCGCGAAGATTTCCTTGAGCTCGTGGGGAGCGACCACCTCTAGCTGATCGAAGTTGCAGTCAGTTGGGCGCTTGTCGTCGCGCCACCGGCGAAACTGGGCTGTGTGCCGAAACCGCCCGTTCTGCATGTGATCGTATGCGACCTGAACGACGAGCTCCGGACGTAACGGTTCCCATGACACATCCTTCCCCTGGCTCCATCGACTTTGGCCACCGGGCCGGCGATGCGCTTCGCCTTCGGTGGACGCTTGAGCTTCTGACCATTCG
This sequence comes from Gemmatimonadaceae bacterium, assembly GCA_039921425.1. Lineage (GTDB taxonomy): Bacteria > Gemmatimonadota > Gemmatimonadetes > Gemmatimonadales > Gemmatimonadaceae > UBA4720. The sequence continues at coordinate 3,004 of JBDSBT010000136.1, forward strand.
CGCCATGGATGTCCGTCGAGTGAGTTGACCCGGTACGGTTCTAGAAATGTCACGAGCTCTTTTCTCTTGATGTCGGTGAAACTCGCGCAGACACCGATGTGCTCCAGGTTGGCTCCGTTGTAGAGGCCGAGGAGGAGGGAGCCAATGGCGTTTTTGTCGCCGCGCTTATGCCAGCGGAAGCCGGCCACTACGCAATCGCAATCGCGTTCATGCTTCACCTTAAGCATCAGTCGCTTGTTGGGCTGGTACGTTCCGGTCTCTGACTTTGCGACTACGCCGTCGAGCCCTGCGCCCTCGAAGCGACTGAACCAATCGGCGGCAGTCGCCCTGTGGCGTGTTGCCGGCGTCAGGTGAAGAGGCGGGACTGCGTTTGCGAGCAGCGATTCTAGTCTTCGGCGTCGCTCGCTGAATGGAGCGTTGCAAAGACTTTCGTCGTTCTCGGAGAGCAAGTCGAAGAACACGATGGAAGCGGGGGTTTGTTCGGACAGCATCTTCACTCGCGACGCGGCAGGATGAAGCCGCATCTGAAGCGTGTCGAAGTCGAGACCGTGATCGTTCGCGATGACGATCTCCCCGTCGAGCACGCAGCGTTCGGGGAGCTGCGCCTTGAGATGATCGACGAGCTCCGGGAAATAGCGATTGAGCGGTTTCTCGTCCCGGCTTTGAATGAAAACCTCGTCGCGGTCGCGAAACACGAGTGTTCGGAATCCATCCCATTTTGGCTCAAAGAACCATTCGTCGCCGGGCGGGAGCTCGCTTACCCGCTTCGCGAGCATCGGGAGGATAGGCGGATTGACGGGGAGGTTCACGGCCGTGGGTGGAAGCGTTCGATCAGCCAGGCCGCCGCGTCATCGGCTGCCGCCGGCAGCAGAACGTGCCCCGACTCATACCATTTGAGCGTCTTGGGCTCCGATGCGGCGTCGTACAGCGTCTGAGCCTGCTCGCGACGAATCGTGCGATCGTTAAGTCCGTGCAGCATGAGCAGAGGCTGGCCGTTCAACTTTTTCACCGATGTGAGCGGATCGGTCACCATTCGCACCATGCTCGTCCACGGAGTTGCAGGCAGATCCCCGCCCGCAGCGACGATTATGCATCTAATCCTCTTATCGGCCGCAGCAGTCTGGAGTGCGATGTAGCTGCCGAGGGAGTATCCGGCGATGCCGATGCGGAGTGGATCGACTGCTTCATGCGCAGCGAGCCATGCGATCGCATCCCTCGTCTCGACGAGCGCACTCTTCCAATGTCGCAGGAGACCGAACGGATTAGTGCGGGCCTCCTCGAACATCTCGTCGTCGCGCCTGCCGTGCAGTGGAAGATCGAACGACAAGCTGGCAATTCCGCGCATGGCGAGAGCCAGGCCCATCGTATTTGAGAGGACTTCTTTGGTTGAGCTGTAGCCGTGGAGCAGTACTACACCTGGCACACGGGTATCGGTGTCGGGCCGCAGCAGTAACGACGGGACGCCGGCACCCCCGAGCTCGATGATATCGGTGCGACGCAGGATTTTCTTTGTCACGAAGGAGGGTGAGGGTGTATTGAGGTGAGCAATCTTCCATGCAGGGAGACCACTCCCTCGAAGGTTTTTTCCCTGAGCAGACTCCTTGACCCTGCGCCACGGGCGTCGTTTCACGTACAGCCCGCCGTAGCGGGCTTCTGACCTTTCAAGCGTGGGATCTTTGCATTCCATCGTGACCTGCGTGCACAAGGCGTGCAAAACTGAATCCCATGATGGCCCCGAAAATGAGGTGTCCCATGAAGCTTCCCATTGCCACGGGCTGCATGCCTGGCATCGTGAGTGGTGCGAATGCGGGCATTCCAAGCATCACCGGCATAATGAGAAGTCCTCCAACCACCCACCACAGAATGCCCCAGGCGGCGCCCAATGCCGCGCCCGACCCATTGCCGTGAACTCTGCCGCCGAGAATCAGCGCGAAGAGAACGCCAATTACGACGCTGTTCACAAGATGAAATGCCCATCCTGCGGCGAGGCTACTTGACCCCACGACTTTCGCGACCATTCCCATCATCGGCATCGACCCCCCGTCCGGGGTTGCTACACTCATCATCTGCATCATCATTCCGAACACAAGACCGCCGATGATGCCGGCAATCGCTCCTGCAGTAAACTTCGAGTTCATTTTCCCAGTCCTGTTGATGGTTCGCGCAGCGCAATGGAATGGAGTGCGTGCGAGTAACATGCCCAATGGTCGGAATACACTCCTTTCTTAATGACACCGTCGGGACGGGAATCCTTCATCGACGATGTCTTTGCAGGCATTTCGCGCCGAGAGAGGCATTTGCGGTCCTTCTGACAACCTGCGACCGAATCAGTCGAATACCGTATGGACGATATAGTATTCACTGAATGGCTCACATCCGACGATTTCCCTGGGCGAACTGGTCCACCGAAAAACTGCTTCAGCTCCGCATCAAGGACCTCGGCCTTACTATAGAAGGGACCTGGATCGAGACGCGCATGGACGTGCTCTACGAAACGCTGGAGCGCAGGAACATTCGCGTTCGACCGCACGTCTGGCTCTCAGAGGAATTTTTCTCACCGCAGGGCGTGCCCGGCTTCGCCATCCCGTTCTACCTCGCTCATCCCCGTCTCATCCGGCTGGAACGGAGTCAGATGCTCGACGTAGAAGGTGGCAGCCGCGAAGAATTCACGCGCATCATTCGGCACGAATCCGGGCACGCAATTCAGCACGCGTATCAACTGCAACGACGTCGTGAGTGGCAGCGGCTTTTCGGCAAGTCATCAGAACGGTACCCCGACTACTACCGCCCGAATCCCGCAAGCAAGAAATACGTGCAGCACCTGCGGCTCTGGTACGCACAGAGCCATCCCGACGAAGACTTCGCCGAGACGTTCGCCGTGTGGCTCAAGCCGCGCGCGGAATGGCGTAAGCGATATGCCGGCTGGCCCGCTCTAAAAAAACTCGAGTACGTGGACAAGCTGATGAGTGAGATCGCGGGCACGCCGCCGCTGATCTCCAATCGACAAAGAATGGATCCGGTCCGTACGCTCACCAAGACGCTCGCGCAGCACTACGCCGAGAACAAGGCGAAGTACACCGAGGAGCTGCCTGACGTTTACGACGCGGACCTGCGTCGCATTTTTTCCGATTCACCATCACACCGTAACCAGCCGCTCGCGTCCGTTTTTCTGCGGCGACATCGCACGGAGATCAGACGTATGGTCGCCAAGTGGACCGGAGAATACGAGTTCACGCTCGATGTTGTGCTTGCGCAGATGATTCGCCGTTCGCGCGAGCTGCGTCTGCGGGCGGTCGGCGGAGACCGCCAGCTCAGGATGGACTTCGCTGTTCTCCTTACTGTAAAAACCATGCACTTTCTCTACACCGAAGGACACCGCGACTGGATTGCACTGTGAAAAAACTGCGCGTTCTGGTGCTGATGCATCCCGATCACGTTCCGCCGGATTCGCTCGATGGGCTCACGCCGCAGGAGGCGCTCGCTCTCAAGGCCGAGTTCGACATCGTCCAGTGTCTCCGCAAGCTCGGGCACGAGCCACGCGCACTCGGCGTTCAGGACGAGTTTCTTCCGATTCGCGATGCGGTGAACGAGTTCAAGCCACACATCGTGTTCAACCTGCTCGAGGAGTTTCACAACAACGTGCTGTTCGACCAGAACGTGGTGAGCCTGCTCGAGCTTCTCCGCGTTCCGTATACAGGGTGCAATCCGCGCGGCCTCGTTATCGCGCGTGGCAAGTCGTTGTCGAAGAAACTGCTCGCGTACCATCGCATTCCGATTCCCGATTTCCTTGTCATTCCGAAAGGACGTCGCACGCGGCGTCCCAAGACGCTCGAGTTCCCACTCATCGTGAAGAGCCTCGTGGAGCACTCATCGTACGGAATCTCGCAAGCGTCGCTGGTGGAGGACGATGAGCATCTCGTGGAACGCGTAAAGTTCATGCACGAGAGCATAGGCACGGACGCGATCGCAGAGCGCTTTATCGAAGGACGCGAGATTTATGTCGGGGTGCTGGGCAATAACCGGCTGGTCGCGCTGCCGCCGATCGAGCTGACGTTTGAAAACATGCCGGCGAACGCGGCGCTGATTGCCACTGCGAGGGTCAAGCACGATCTCGCGTATCAGGCCAGGCGCGGCATCATGCTGACCGAGGCAAGCGGGCTGGCACCGGAAGTTGGAGAGCGGATTGCGCGCCTCGCGAAGCGGATTTATCGCACCCTCGAGCTCGACGGTTACGCGCGAATTGATTTCAGGTTGAGTGCTGACAACGTGCCGTACTTTCTAGACGCGAATCCTAACCCGGACATTTCAGATGGAGAGGAGCTGGCGTCGGCGGCAGAATGGTCGGGGATGAGTTACGGAGATCTCATCTCGAGGATCCTGGGTTTTGGTCTCAGCAGAGGAGCTGGGGGAGGGTAGGCGGGTTCACCTATAGCGTTGACGTTCAGCCCGTTTGCGGGATTCTCGATCGGCAGCCTGCAGAAGGCACGCAATAGGGCTCGTGGCTCCGTTGACAAGCGGTATACTGTGCACTCGAAGCAGGCGAACATGTGCGTTGTTTGGAGATATGGTCAAAGCCGTAGTCGACGTCCGGCGCAACCTCATGGCAATCGGCGGTGAAGTTCATTCAGACGAGGAAAGCGTGCTGCTCGATGATGGTTCCGAACAGAGCAACCTGTGGGGGATAAATCTTATGACGCTTCACGCAGCATTGGCTTCCGGGGGGTGGAGTGAGATGACCCTCGCAGAGCAACTGGCCAACGTTGGCAGCGAGGTTGACCGAGCGATCCGGGCGTCGCGGTCTGGGCGCGCCGCGCGATTTGAGAACGCACTCGATCGGGCTCTCGAATTGTTCGATCTCACTGCTGCCGACGATCGCTGGCGAGGCCCCCGTCGACGCGAGGTGTTGCGCGCCCGCGAAGAATTCTGCCGGCTTTTTTTCGATGCCGATGTGCATCCCGATTCAGCCAGTGGTTTGAGCAGGTATTTTCTCCAGTTCGCGACGCTTGCGCGCGCATCTCGCGATTGATCACGCGGGCTCTACCTCGCGGCGTGTCATACCTGCCATAACCATCCTCATCTCTAACGATTGAACATCCCCGAGTAATGCATGTTCGCGATCATCCAGCGGCCGCCTTGTTTGACCAGTGTCGAGCTTTGGCGTCCGCTCTGAACTTCGGTGACGCCAGTCTTTGTCACCGTGGTGAACACGAAATACGCGTTGCATAACACGGTTTCGGAGCCATACGCTCGGCATCTCTGCGACCTCGTGTCGAGATTAACGTAGGCGAAGCTCGCGAGACCGTTGACGAACCCCATCCACTGCGCTTTGCCGACGAACAAAAGCGGTGTGTAGACGCCGGTAAACACTTCTACGTCATCTGCGATGTATGTCGAAAACGTCTTGTAGTCTCCACTGTTGAAGGCGGTCGTTCCTTTGTCATTTACTGCCATTGCTTCTGTCACCGCGGTGCTCTGTTGAGCCTGCATCGGGATTGCGATGGCGATGCTGAGTATGAGTGCGGCGGCTAGTTGAGTTTTCAAGTGTTTCTCCAGTGGGGGGAGGCGAAACATAGGGGGCTTTCGGCTAACCGGCAAACAGTTGATGAATGCTTGCGTCGCCCTTATCATTTGCCGCACTTCAACGGAGCGTTTCATCCGCAAGCAGGCTGATTGACCACGAGACTGGCTGACGCGCTAGCCGACCGCTATCGCATCGAACGGGAGATTGGCCAGGGCGGCATGGCCACCGTGTATCTGGCGCACGACATCAGGCACGACCGGGATGTCGCCGTCAAGGTGCTGCATCCGGATCTCGGCGCCGCGCTCGGAAGCGAGCGCTTTCTCACAGAGATTCGCACCACCGCACGCCTGCAGCATCCGCACATCCTTCCACTCCTCGACTCGGGTGAGGCGGACGGACTTCTATACTATGTAATGCCCCTCGTTACCGGCGAGACGTTGCGGGCACGACTCGAGCGCGAGAAACAGCTGC
>JBDSBT010000137.1:0-10710 GCA_039921425.1 Gemmatimonadaceae bacterium
GGCAGACTTCGTTGCGGTGCTCGCGACGGTCTTCTTTTTGGCGGTTGCCATTATCTAATGGACGGTTTGATTGTCGCCCGCTCCGCCGGTATCCTCAAGACCCGAGCCCTCCAGCATGCCGCGCAGATCCTCGAGCGCGATCCTCCCGTCAATCTGGATAAGGGCCCGCTCGATAATGTGCTCCAACTCGGCCGGGTTGATCGCACCCGACCCGCTAAGGCCAAGAAGGTGTCCCCAGGCCTCAGGGGCAAATCTTCCTCGTTCGTGGGGTCCCATGACCCGGAACGTCATCGGCAAGGGCAAACGGTCGTCCATTCGCGTAACCTAGGTCTATACCATAGAAGCGGCAAGCACGGGAAAAACCCGTCACAGTGACTCGGCGTAACTCCGCACCTGTTCTATAACTTCTTTTCTTTCAACAACTTCAGTATCAATTGTGAGGTCGGCATCTTCATACAAAAGGTGCCTGGCCTCTAATAAAGCAGTTAATTTCGAGAGCGGATCGGCGCCTGCGAGGAGCGGTCGCGGCACTCGGGCGGACTTGAGGCGACTCATTGCCGCGTCGATGCCCACTCTAAGGTATACGATTCGTCCAGCCCCCCGCAAAAGTGCCACGGACTCACGGTTGGTGATCCATCCCCCACCCGCAGACATCACCGTTCCCTTGCATACGGAAAGCTCACGACTGAGAGACTGCTCGAGCCCGCGAAAATAATCCTGTCCCTTTTCAGCGAAGATGGCCGAGACGGATGCGTGTTCCCGGTGCTCTATCTCAGTATCGAAGTCGATGAACGGCCAGTTGAGCTTCTTTGCTGCCGCACGACCGATGGTGGTCTTCCCAGCCCCCGGTAGTCCCACCAGTACGATATTCGGCCGGTCAGGAGCCACGACGCTCCGCGATCTGCGCAACATAACCGTCGAAGTTTCGCCGGAGCTCGGTCAAGGAATCACCGCCAAATTTTTCTATCACGGCCTGCGCCACGATGAACGCAAGCATGGCCTCCGCGATGACTCCCATGGCCGGAACAGCCGTTACGTCACTTCGCTCCGCCACTGCGGCTGCGGCTTCACCGGTATTCATCTCGATCGTCGCCAGCGGCCGCATCAGTGTGCTGATCGGCTTCATGGCGACTCGAACGATGAGGGGTTCGCCATTTGTGATTCCGCCTTCGAGCCCTCCGGCACGATTGGTGTGCCTCTCAACATTAGCCGACAGTGGTCGAGCCGCGGAGGAGTGAATCTCGTCATGCACTTCCGATCCACGACGACGCGCGTTGTCGAAACCACTTCCAATCTCTACGCCCTTTACGGCGTGAATGGAAAGCATCGCCGCGCCGATGCGGCCATCGAGTTTTCGGTCCCACGAAACGTGAGATCCAAGCCCCACCGGTACACCGCGACAGACCACTTCGCAGATGCCGCCGAGCGTGTCGCCTTGTTTCTTCGCCGTGTCGATGAGCTCCATCATCCGCGCTTCGGCCTCCAGGTCGAGCGTGCGCAGCTGCGATTCATCCGCGGCAGTGTTGATGTCGTCGGGCCATCGGGCCGGCGGCGTCGCAACAATTCCACCAAGCTCCGAAACATGGCTGCCGATGGTGATCCCGATCTCGCTCAGAAGTTTTCTGCAGATCGCGCCGGCCGCAACGCGCGCGGTCGTTTCGCGGGCTGACGCGCGCTCGAGAATATCTCGCCCATCGACGCGATCGTACTTGAGCATACCCGGGAGATCAGCGTGACCTGGGCGCGGACGCGTTACAACTCTCTTGCGAGCCTCGGCACCATCCGCATCAGGCGCGGGATCCATGATCTCCTGCCAGTTCTTCCAGTCGCGATTGCGGACGAGCATTCCAATCGGCGACCCGATAGTCTCGCCGGCGCGAACGCCGGAGAGAAGCTCGACAACATCGTGCTCAATCTGCATCCGACGGCCCCGACCATAACCCTGCTGGCGGCGAGCGAGTTGCTCGTCGATGTCTCCAGCCAGCAGCGGAATGCCGGCGGGTGCTCCTTCAAGAATCGAAATGAGCGCGGGACCGTGGGACTCGCCCGCAGTTGTGAAACGAAGCATCTCCCTCCAACGCGCAAACCCGGCGTAAAGCCGGGCTCGGGCTGAAACACTAATCTTGAACTGCCGCCCGCGCCGCCATCAGCGCGGGCCTGAAGCTACTGGCAGCTTGTCGTAAACGTATTCGGGAGAGTGACTATCACAACCCCTCCGCCCCGGAGGCCATGACGGACGCAGCGAGGGCGATTGCCGCATGTGCTTCGCGACCGCCTCCGAAGCGGCGAAGAATGTCTTTGCTCATTTGATGCCTACTTCCGAAGCGCGGTGGCCGCGGTATTGGCGCGGGCTGTGAGCGTCCGCTCACCCTCGTCAATGATGTGCGGGGTAACGAGGATCAGCAGGTCGCGCTTCTCCTCCGACTTTCTCGTGGTACCGAAGAGTCTGCCAACGATCGGCAGATCGACGAGAAGAGGAATACCGGATTTGGAGCTCGTGACCTGCGTTACAGTCAGGCCGCCGATCACAGCCGTCTCGCCGTCGCCGACGAGAAGCTGGTTGTCCGCACGCTGCTTTCCGAAAATAAATCCAACGTCAGACGATGCGAGCTGCGCATCCGAATTTTCGGCGTGCAGCTTGAGAAGAATCTGACGGTTGTTCGTGATGTGCGGCGTGACGGTCAGGATGATTCCGACTTCCTTCAGCTGGACCGTGGCGCGCGGAATGTTGGTACCGCCGGCTCCCTGCTGCTGCTGAGTTCCGACATCGAGGACGCGAATCGGGATTTCCTGGCCCACCAGGATTTCCGCCTGACGATTGTCCAGCGTGACAATGCTTGGCTCGGCCTGAAGGTCGGCCAGTCTCACCTCCTGGAGTGCGTCGAGGAAGCTCGTGAGCTGGAACTTTCCGAGCGCCGCAGAAAACACCAGCTTGAGCGCGGGGTTGACGACTCTCGAGTTCGCGTTCGCAATCGCGGCCAGGGTGTTGCCGCCAAGGAGAACCCGGTCACCCGGGAACGGTGTGCCGCCGCCGAACGAATCGGGCACACCATCGCCGTTGTTGTCGATCGGCTGGTTGGTCGATGGATCGATGCGCCGAACGAGGCCGCTGAAGAACTGGTCGTTGCCGGTTCCCAGATCGTACGACAGTCCAAGCTCCTCGATATCCGTGCGATTGACGAAGATGATCTTGGCCCGGATCGCGACCTGCGGAGTACGGACGTCGAGACTCTTGACGTACGAAAGCAAGTCGGCCATGCGGCTTGGCGTCTCGGTGATGACAAGTGTATTGGTGGCCGTGTCTGCCGCGACTCCACCGCGGGCGATGCAGCTTGTCTGTGCGCTTTGAGCCGCCTGCTGCACACTCGCGGATGAGCAATCCCGCGACAGAAGGCTCGTCAGCGTGGAGACGAGAGAAGAGGCGTGCGCGTAGTTCACGGCCACGAGCTGGGTAACGAGAGGCTCGGAGGCCTGCTTCGAAGCAATGTTCCTGTAGCTGTCTACAGTAATGATGCCTGACATCGCATCCTCGGCCGCCGCGAGCCCCTGCCCTTGAAGAATCGCGCGAAGCGCAACGTCCCATGGCTGGTTCTTGATTTCGGCGGTGATGTTTCCAGCGACGTCTTTCCCGACGACGATCGTGCGTCCGGAAAACGTAGCGAACGCGGCGATGACGTCGGAGATGTCAGCGTCCTGATACGTGACAGTAATGCGCGGCTGGTCTGATGCCATCGTGGCCGGCGAGAGATGGAACGAATTCTGTGCGTCGGCCTTGCCGGCGCGGGCGCGGTCTGCGGCGACACGATGCTGTGCGATGTTTGCGTCCGGCATCACAGAGTTGTCACTTGCGGGATTGGCCGGAGCTTTGGCAACCGCAGACTGATTCGCTGCGTCGGGCGACGAGTGCCAGGCAGCGAACTCAACGGTACCACCGGCGATGGCGACATGAACTTCGCCGTCTTTTCTGACGAGCTCATATGGATGCGCGGCGTCCATCTCGATCACCACGCGGACAACGTTCGGCTTGAACATGGCGGCGCGGACGTTGATGACGCCGCCTCTCGCGACGCGGTCGTAGCGCGGCGACATGCCGAGCGTTGCGCCCTTGAGGTCTACCACGATGCGGTAGGGGGCTTCGAGTGCGAAGTCGTCTACCTCGACCGACGCATCTACGCCGATGACGATTTCAGCGCGGCCAGCGACCGATACCACGCTGACGGCCCTGATGGCCGGAGCTGCCGGGGCTACGTTCAAGGTGACCGTACTCTCGCCGCGATCTCCCGCCGCTTGAAGGGTGCCGGCAACCGGAATAAGCGCGAGAGCGGCACACGCCGCCAGAAACCTTTTCATTGCGTCCTCACTTTGGTTGAATCATTCATCGCGACCGATTCGTGCCGGCTGTACCCAAATTCCTCTATGCCGAACACCACGTCTTTTTTGTGGATGGCGGCGACCCGCATTCGGCCGATCTGCTGGCCGACTTTCACGCAATACTGCTCTTTCGTTCCGATGTCGCGAAGGACGGCGACGGAGTTCCTGCCTGTCGCATCAAATGCAATGGCGACAAGCCTGAGATCACCGATGAGCGGCCTGAGCTCTTCGGTATTCATCAGAGATACGAACGGGTCGCGACGACCAGCGTCTGGATAGCTGTACGTTTCGCGATTAATCAGAAATTCGGGCGCGCCACCCGTGGCTGGAGCGATGGCGGTTGCGACAGCGGTTGGGGCCGGCGCACCCGGCGCCTGCACCGGTGCCGGGGGATTGGTATCAATGGTGTTCGACACGCCGCGAACGAGACGTCGCGGGCGAGTCGGCGTCTGGGCGTTCGCCGCAAGAACGATGGCTGCTCCAGCGGCTAGCACTGCAGCGCAGCTGATGACGACGCTCTTGTTGAGAGTCACTGGATTTTCTCCTCCGCGCCTGCACTGCCTGACAACGGCGAATGCGCGATATAGGTCTGTATCTGGAAATCGGCGTCCAGGATTGACTCGCCGTTCTTCAGGCGAGCCTTCTTCTTGTCTGCCGGACTCGCTTCCTTCAGGTCGAGCGCGACCGGCGCGACGATTCGGTTGAGCGAGCCGACATTGGCGAGAAATCCAGCCAGTGCGTTGTAGCCACCCTTCACCGAGACTTTGTAGCGGTATGTGTCGAACTGCTCGCCGCTGAGAACGGGCATCGGCTCTACCGACGCCAGATCGAGCCCGACTCTGCGAGCGGCCGTCGAGACATTTTCGAGAAGTGCCGGAACTTCGTTGGTGGTCGGGACGAGCAGCTGAAGAACCTTCAAGCTCGCGTCATATTCTTTGGCTTGATCGATGAGCTTCGGGATGCTGTTGTTCGCGACATCCGCCGCCGCCTGCTCGTGCTTCTTGTCGAGGTTGGCGACGCGCTCTTCTATTGTTGCGAGCTCCTCACGCTTGGGCATATACATGAAGTAACCCCATGCGCCAGCGAGCATGATCGTGACGACCGAGATCGAGATCAGGGTCTGGTCGCGCTTGGTGAGATTTGCGCCGATTGCCATGTCAATGCCCTCCCACGGACATTGCGACCGTGCGAATGATGAACGGCGGCGGCTTCTGCGATTCCGCCTCCAGCTGGAACTCTGTGACTTCCTTGTTCTCGACGAGAACCAGGTCTGACTTGGAGAGCTGCACGTTCTGGATGAACGGCGATGCTTCGAGCGTTTTCATGAACAGCATCAGGGCCTGGATGTCCACAGTGTGACCGACGATACGGAACTTCGTAGCGCGGGAAGCGATCGCGAGAACCGAATCGGCATGGGCATTCTTTTCGTTGGTGGTTGGCTCCTTTCGGTCTTTCGCCGCCGCGGCCTTGACGCCGGCCGAGTCCGTAACGACGGAGCTCGGCGGGGCGCTGGTCTGCGTAACGACAGTCAACCACGTGTACTGCGGAAGAGCGTTGCTGATCTCTTCGAGCAGATGCGGCCAGAGATAACGGCTGTCGTCGATCGACTTGATAATGGCAACCTGCTGGTAGAGCGAGTCTCTGGTTGCCTCGGCTCTTGTTTTCGCTGCGAGGACAACCTTGTAGCGAGCTGAGTCTTCCACAGCGCGCGCCTCGCGCTCTAGTAGCGTGCGGCTGCGGCCCGTTTGCGACATGAAGAGCAGCGCCACAACTGCGACAATACTCGCCACGGTCACGAGGGTCCCGATGAGACATTTGTCCTTGACGTTGGCCGCGACCCCGGAAAATATTCCGGACACATTGAATTCGGATCGGCTGCTTTGCCTGCCGCCAGCTCCGGGGAGCAGATTGACTTCGATCATTTCAGATATCCGTCGACGGCGTCTAGTGACGAAGCGCCAGACCGATGGGAAGCATCAGAAGCGGCGCAACCTCATCGGTCGTGAGTGACTCGAGTGCGCCGTCGCGGATGTTGAGGCGAGCAAGCGGGTTCGCGTGCTCAACTTGAGTGCGCAGGCGATTCGCGAGGATGTCGGATAGGCCAGGCGTGCGCGAGCCGCCACCGCAGAGATAGACCGCGCGAAGCGAAGCGTTGCTCTTCGAGCTGGTGAGAAACGCTGCGGCACGTTCCACGCCGACTGCGATCTCCTCGATTCTCGTCGTCAGTACCTCATCGAGCTGCGGCGACCGATCGAAACCGCGAATCAGGTTTTCCGCATCGCGAGCGGCAACGCCGTGCTGGCGCTGAAGATCTTCGGTAAAGCGGCGTGTGCCGAGCGGGAGGTCTCTGGTGACTATCGGAACGCCATTGTCCATGATGTTCACGTTCGTCATTTCGTTGCCGATGTTGACGAGGCCAACTACTCCCTTCATCGCTTCGGGGTAGTTCACTTCGAACGCGTTGTGGAGGGCGAAGGCGTCAACATCGACGATTGTCGGAACGACGCCGGCATCAGCGAGGATTCGCATCTTCGCATCCACCAGGTCGCGCTTGGCGGCGACGAGGAGGACGTTCATCTCATCCGACGACTTTCCGCTGTCGAGGATCTGAAAGTCCAGCTCGACCGACTCGACGTCATGCACATGCTGCTCTGCTTCCCAGCGCAAGAGCTCGCGTGCCTGCTTCGCCTTGACGCGCTCGGTCTGAATCTTCTTGATGATGACATCGCGGCCGCCGACAGCAGTGACGATGCGCTGGTTGCCGACTTTGGCGTTGTCGAGCGCAGCGCGAATCGCATCGGACACGATATCCGGGTCCATTACTTCGCCTTCAACGATTGCATCGGGCTGAAGCTTCGTGATGACAACTCTCACCAGCTCGGGTGCACCTTTGCCGTGATCGATCACGGCAATCTTGATGAGGCCCGAACCTACATCCAGACCAACTGTCATTTTCTTGCGGGTGAAGAATGCCATTAGACCTGGGGGTAGGAGACTTCTAGTGGATTGCACGCTGGACGCGATTCACATGGCGGCGGAGGTAACAGCGGAAAAGTCACATAGTGTAGAGGGCCGTCCACGCTTGCTCGCTCACACGCCGCACGCGTTCAACATTTTGCGCATCGCGTTCGGTTCTAACCAGAACGCCGACTCTCCGGCGGATGCGAGGCGCGCCGATTCGAGATGTAATTCGACCTTCGCCGACGATCAGAAATACCGCGCTGTCGAGGCGCGTGACGTAAACGCTGCTTTCGAATGGCGGATCGGCTGCAGGTGTTTCCTCAATGACTCCCCCCAACGGCAAAGAGTCGCACCGACCGGCGTTCCATGATCCCATTTGATCAAGTACCACCCGCTCCGCGTAACCCGAAGCCTTCGTCTCGAGCAGCTCGGCCTCGCTCACGTGCGTCTCCTGGCTCGTCGCGAACAGCACCGATGTAACCAGAATCGCGATGATGACGAGCCCCATCAGTGCGACCGACAGCGCGAAGCCTGCGCGTGCCCTCACCGTGAACGATTCCTTGGAGACACGGTAACGATCGCGGAATCCCTGAAAGTACTTCGGGCGTCACCGGCCATCGCAACGCGGCGCGCCGACTCGCCGTGCAAGACTATGTCGACCCGCGCCAGAGTGAGACCGCTTGAACCTGGCGCCAGCTCGACACCGGCTGCATCGAAGTAGCGGAAGTACAGTCCGCTGCCTGGCCCTGACTTTTCGTAAGGCCGGTACGGCCCGCTCACCGGCTGAATCCCGGCACAAGACGGAATTCCGGAAACTTTGCAGCGGCGATACCCCAGATACCACAACCCGTCTGACGATTTGTAGATGCTGTAACGAGCACGCCGAATGAATCTTACCGGCGCGCCTTTGCGCGGAGCGGTCGCCGCCGCGTTTGCGAGCGTGAGCTGGTATCCGGTGGCGCCGGCTGCGGCGTCGGCAATTGTCGTGAAACCCGTGGACGCCGAGCACGTGGACGAAAGGGCCCCTGTCGAGAACGCAGCGATGCTGCGCGTTTCCCATTTCGCCGAGTCGATGTTGCCGAGGGGGATCGTGTAGACGGAAGCGAGATCTGCGGTGTCGGGGGTCGCAAGGAGCGATGTGAGCGTGTTCCCGTTCGCCAGCACCGAGGGTGCAAGACCAATGGTCAATCCCGCAGGCGCCGAACAGGCGATCGACGTGCCAATACTTGTAAAAAGCTCGATAGCTGAGTCCGACATCACGGGGACGCCGAAGCCCGCGACAACAGCGCCGCGGATGTCGGAGGCCAGCACGTCGGCCGCGTCTCGCAACTGTGCACGGACGTCGAGTATCTCGTCTGCGGCTCCGTAGAATTTCTGCTGCCGAACGAGCGTCGTTACAATCGCGCCGGTGATTACTCCAGCGATCGCGATAGAGACCAGTAGCTCTGGGAGTGTGAACGCAGGCCGATGAGTCACTCGCATGGTGCCGCTGCGAGGAATGTGTCGGAGTGCACGCCCTTTGAATCACGACGGGTCAATGCCTGCTCGAGCGCGACACGCGAAATGCCCACGCTGGTTGACCAGCTACTCGTAATTCCCCATGAGCTTTCCAGGCTTGATGACGACGAGCAGGGAGACGCGTTCAGTTTTTCCAGTCTGGTTGCTGCAATCTGGGCCGCGCGAGTGCGCTGTTCACTGGAGACCAGCTGACGGACTACCGCGCCGGACGTTGCAGCCAGGCCAAGCGCGCCGATCGCGAAAACAAGAATCGCGATCATCACTTCGACGAGAGTCAGGCCGCGATGTATGGAAGCCATGCGCGGACACTATCGGGTCGCGTCGGGTGAGATCTCATCGCACCAAGCGGCGAGACATCGAAAGCATGCTGACCGCGACAGCCAAAGCGCCCTTTCGGAGCGCCTGTACTTCTGCCAAACGAGCTTTCGCCGATTCAGTCAATTCCGGCGCACTACTATATAGATTTGATCGATATGAATCTCCTGGCCCTGCAGCAGGGCCCACCTGAAGCCATCGGTATTGGGGCGGTGACTGGCCGCCTCGCTGTCGTTCTCGCACTCGTTGCGGTAAACGCCTTCTTCGTCGCGGCTGAATTCGCGCTCGTCGCCGTCCGGAAAAGCCGCATCGATGAAATGGCGGAAACGGGTGAGCGGCGGGCCAAGCGGGTCCAGAAGGCACTGAACCACCTTGACCGCTACATCGCCGGCACGCAGCTCGGTATAACGCTCGCTTCTCTGGCCCTGGGATGGGTCGGTGAGCCGGCGATCGCCGTAATACTGGATGCTATCCTCCAGGTATTCGGGCTTCCCGCCGCACCGGCCGGGGTCCACACCGGCGTGTCGCTCGGCATCGGCTTCTTCATCTTGACCTTCCTCCACATCGTCCTGGGCGAACTGGCTCCGAAGACAATCGCTCTCGTTAATCCAGAGGGCGTTAGCAAGATGGTTACCGCGCCGCTGATGCTGTTCTCCAGCGTCATGAGTCCGGTAATATGGATTTTCAACGGAGCGGCTCGCGGGATGTTGAGCGTGTTCGGTTTCACGCCCACAACCGAAGCGCAGAGCCACTCGCCCGAAGAGCTGCGGCTTCTCGTAATGCAGGCACGCGCGCATGGGACCCTCAACGAGTCGGACAGTGCAATGCTTGCCGGCGTCTTCGATTTCCACGAGAAAAAGGCACGCGACGTCATGCGCCCGCGGACCGAAGTCGTAGCTCTCGATATCGACGCGACCGAAGAGGAAGTCTGGGCAGTCGTCCGGGAAGAGCGGTACTCGAGATATCCTGTGTATCGTGAATCGCTCGATGACATGGTCGGCGTTTTTCTGGCCAAGGATCTCTGGCTGAGGGATGATGGATCCGCCTTCTCGCTGGCATCTCTGACTCGCGAGCCCCTCTATGTCCCGGACAGCCGGCCGGCTGAGCGTGTGCTCGATGACCTGCGACGCACTCGAGCGCACATGGCTGTAGTTCTCGACGAATACGGCGGAACGGCCGGTATCATGACGATGGAAGATCTCATCGAGGAAGTAATCGGTGACATTTCCGACGAGTATGACATGGCGGCGCGAAGCGCGATCGAGTCCAACGGCGTTCTCGAGCTCGACGGAACGATGTCGTTGATCGACGTGCGCTCCGATCATCGCGTGCAGATTCCCGAAGGTGACTGGACGACACTCGGCGGATATGCGTTTGCCCAGCTCGGGAGACTTCCGCGCATGGGAGACAGAGTGCCGGTCCCTGGAGGCGAGCTCGAGGTAATCGCCATGGACGGCCGACGCATCGCCGGGTTGAGAATTCACCGCACGCAGCCTGGAACTCCGCCGAACGCATCCCCACTTCAGCAAACGGGATCGTCAGCAT
>JBDSBT010000138.1:0-6638 GCA_039921425.1 Gemmatimonadaceae bacterium
GTTCAATCGCAAGAATCACAAGCATTCTCGCGGAACATGAGATCAACATCGCCACACTGCGTCTGACACGAAAACAGCGGGGAGGCGACGCGTTCATGGTTATCGAGTGCGACGACTCGCCCGGAGAGGCTGTTCGCGACGAGCTGCGAGCGCTCGACTGGGTGCGATGGGCACGACGGCTCGACAAGGTGAGCGGAGCTTAGATGTATCGCTCACTGTTGGACGCGATTCGCGACGCCGAGGAGAGTGGAACGACGCTTTCAGAGGTGGCGCTGAAGCTCGAGTCGGAAGATCAAGGCAAGAGCATCGAAAGTATTCGGGCGCACCTCGCGCGCGCACTGGAAATCATGCGCGGTGCGATTGGCGACGGGATGACCGGCGACCTTCGATCCGCATCGGGACTGGTTGGTGGTGATGCGGCGAAATTAAGAACTGGACCAGATGGTCCGCTGGCGAACACGCCGTTCAGGGATATCCTGGCGCGAGCGCTCGCGGTGCAGGAAGTAAACGCAGCAATGGGAGTCATCGTCGCCGCGCCCACGGCCGGCGGCGCCGGGACACTCCCAGCCGTTTTGACAGGACTTGGAAAATCCCACGGACTGCCCGATGAGAAGCTCATCGATGGTCTGGCGACCGCAGGGTTGATTGGCGCCGTTATCGCGGAAAGGGCGTCGTTGTCAGGAGCTGAAGGCGGGTGTCAGGCGGAGACTGGGGCCGGAGCGGCGATGGCGGCAGGGGCTGCCACGGAAATGCTGGGCGGTTCGCCATCGCAGGTTGGACATGCGGTTGCTCTGACGATGCAGGGTATGCTTGGGCTGGTTTGCGATCCACTTGGCGGGCTTGTCGAGCTGCCGTGTGTCTATAGAAATGCGACGGGAGCGGCAATCGCCATGGCGGGGATCGAGATGGCCATGGCCGGGATCACGTTCGCGATCCCGTGCGACGAAGTGATCGACGTGATGGGTGAGATAGGAAGGGAAATGGACGTTCGGTACCGTGAAACTGCGGGCGGGGGGCTTGCAGCGACTCCAACCGGACGTAAGCTGGCGAAAGAACGGCTGTATCAGATTCGCAGGTCCTGAGCATGAATTTACTGGTAGTCGTTCGCTCGATTGGGTATCTTGGCGGACGCTGGTTCATACGAGGTAAAAACCGCACATGAGCATTTTCGACCGACTGGCTCGTCTATTCCGATCAAACGTCAATGACATGATCTCTTCGGCTGAACAGCCGGAGAAGATGTTGAACCAGATCATCATCGACATGCGCTCGCAGCTGGTGAAAGCGAAGCAGCAGGTTGCGGCCGCGATCGCCGACGAGAAGCGACTTCAGGATCAGGCCGGCCAGGAGCTTCGCGAAGCCGAGGAGTGGGAGCACCGCGCAATGCTGGCGGTGAAGGAAGGTCGAGACGATCTTGCCAAGCAAGCTCTCATGCGACGTGGAGAGCACGTCTCCCGCGGGTCGCAGATGCAGCTCACCTGGGAAGCCCACAAGCAGGAAACCGACCGTCTCAAGGAATCGCTGCGCGGCCTCAACGACAACATCGAAGAGGCTTCGCGAAAGAAGAACCTTCTTCTTGCGAAACAGAGAAGGGCGGAGGCGCAGAAGCGCATCTCCGAGACGATGTCATCGATTTCCGAGAAGTCGGCGTTCGAAGCATTCGCTCGAATGGAAGAAAAGATCGATCAGAACGAGCGACAGATTCGCGCGCATGTCGAGATCAACGAGGAGTTTTCCGGCGATCGCCTGGCGAGCGACTTCAAGCGCCTCGAGGCCACCGCGGGAACGGCTACCGCCGACGCGCAGCTAACGGCACTGAAGCAGAAGATGGGGCTCATTGCTGCGCCGGCGCCGGACGTCAATAAGCAGCTCGGAGCCGGAGAGGCTGACGAGATCGCTGAAGTCGAAGAAATTCACGACGAGAACGCAACTCATTGACTGAAGCAACGGGCGGACAGCACTTCAAGCTGGGAACCGCCCTCGCAACTGTAGCGCTCACCATCCTCGGCCTTTGGCTGGTGGGCGCGACCGCCAGTGTTTTTCTGCTTCTCTTCCTGGCTATCATCATTTCGCTGTTCCTGGGAGCGGTGCGCGACGCGCTCGTCGACAAGGCGAAAATGCCGCCGCGGCTCGCGTTCTTTTTTGCAGTAGTCGGGACTGTCGTTGCTGTCGTGGGGCTATTCGCGATTCTCGTTCCGCCGGTCATCGAGCAGACGCGGGCCCTCATCACGACACTGCCCAAGACGATTGAAACCTGGGAGCTGGGAATAGATCACTTCGTCGCTCGTTTTCCGGCGATGCGGGATTTCTGGACACCCGGTCAGCACCAGTTCATTCGCGCCGTCTACGATCGCGTTTCGTCCGGCGCGGGCGATGTCGTTCCAAAGGTGTTCATCGCCGTGAACATGCTGATCGAGGCGTTCGCTGTGTTCGTGATGAGCATCTACCTCGCTCTTCAGCCAGGCGTGTATCGTGAGTGGCTGATCGCATTGTTCCCGCCGGTTCATCGCGATCTCATTCGCGACGTGCTGCGTGACCTTGCGGATGCGTTGAGAGCCTACATCGTCGCGCAGCTCACGACCATGAGCGTGCTTGCCGCATTGACTGCATTCGGACTCTATCTCCTCGACGTACCGTACTGGCTCACGTTCGGGATCTTCACGGGCGCAGTAGCAATCATTCCATTCTTTGGAACGCTACTGTCAACGACTCTGCCGGCGTTGTTCGTGCTTAGCGGACCTGGCGGTGGAACGCGCGCGCTGATGGTCATGGGCCTCGGTGTTGTCGTTCACCTGATCGAGGGCAATCTCGTCGCGCCGCTCGTGATGTCGCACAAGATAGAGCTGCCGCCAGTGCTGACGATCATGTCGGTGCTTGTAATCGGAAAGATTCTCGGTCCGCTCGGACTGGTAATCGCTCTCCCGATGCTGGCCTCGGTGATGGTCATCGTGCGCCGCATCCTGATCAATCGCATCTACGAAGGAAGAGGATTCAGAAAGAGTACTCGCGACCGGATATTTGTTTTGCGGGTGCCAGCGCCGGACGGAGGTGTGCTCGTGCCGAATATTCCCGGTCCGGATATCCTTCGTGCTCGCGAGCGAGTTGATACGCTCGTTCCACCGGTTGTCGTGAAAACTGCCTGATTGCGAGTGAGACCAGTCGTAGAATGAACGCCGCTCTGTTTCGATGAGCGGCGTTTTCTTTTGATGTAGTCAACGGATGTGATACCTGTATGCTCAGCGCATGCTCGTGTCACCGCTTTCTCGTGCGACGTCATCAGCTGAGACCATTCTTCGCGTTCGCGGGCTCACACGCGCGTTCGCGAAGGGGCTCGCGAGGCGAAACGGCGGATCATTGGCTCTCGATGCAATCAATCTCGAGATTCGCGCCGGAGATGTAGTTGGCGTCATCGGGCCCGAGGGGGCAGGGAAGACGACGCTCCTTCAGTGCATCGCAGGCTTGTTAAGGCGCGATGCCGGCGCGGTGGAATGGTTCGGGCATCTCTTCCCGGGAGGCGGGAGCGTGCCAGGGGTTGCCTACGTTCCCGCCGTGCCCGTCTACTATCCGTTCCTCACAGTGAGAGACGTCGTAGAGTACCGATGCGCCCGAGAGTGCACATCGCCTAATCGCGGCCGTCTCGTCGACTCAGCCATATGCCACGCAGGCCTGAGTGAGAAATCCGAGCTCCAGGTTGCGGCACTGTCGCGCGATGAGCTGAGTGCACTGTCGATTGCGGAGGCACTCTCATTCGATCCGCAGGCAATTCTCATCGACACGTCGCCGCCCGATGAAAATCGAGTGTATCCGGCGCAGGTTCTCGAGGCTCTTTCCCGGCGTGCAGCGTCAGGCGGAGCCATTATGGTGGCTTCTCGGCATACACATTCCATCGTTCGCTGCGCGACTCGGGTCGTCGCCCTCGACGAAGGTGCAATTGTCCGAACGTTCTGCGCCGACGGCAGAGAAGACAATCGACGCGATCCCGTTTTCCCGCTTCCGGTGGGCGCCAGATTTGTCGCGGAGCGGCTGCACTGAACCTCGTTCTTTCAGGTTGGGCCCTGCTTTCCTGTGAAGCCGGCCGCGCTCAGGCGAGTATTGATCAATTCAATTAGCTTGGAGCGCATGTCCGATTTCCATCTCTACAATACGATGACGCGGAGCGTGGACCCGTTCGCGCCAGCCGATGGAACCACGGTGCGGATGTATACGTGCGGTCCCACGGTCTACAATCCCGCGCACGTTGGAAACTTTCGCACGTTCCTTTTTGAAGACTTGCTTCGCCGCACTATTCGCCTTCGCGGCTGGCAAGTACAGCAGATCATGAACCTCACCGACGTCGATGACAAGATCATCAAGCGCGCGGCTGAACGGAAAATGACCATCACCGAGGTGACTGAACCGGTGATCGCAACATTTCACGATGATCGCCGGTATTTGCGAATCGAAGATGCGGAGACATACCCGCGCGCGACCGGGCATATCCCGGAGATGATCGCGCTCGTTCAGTCACTGATGGAAAAAGGAATTGCGTACAAGGCTGAAGACGGTTCGGTGTATTACGCTATCGGTCGATTCTCCGGGTATGGCAAGTTGTCACGCCTGGACGCTCGCGAAATCAAGTCGGGCGCGCGTGTTGCGCAGGATGAGTATACGAAGGAGAACGCGCAGGACTTCGCGCTTTGGAAAGCGGCCAAATCCGAAGATGAGGAAACCGCCGCGGCGTGGGATTCGCCCTGGGGCCGTGGCCGTCCCGGATGGCATCTCGAATGCTCCGCCATGGCCATGCGATACCTCGGCGCAACGATGGACATTCATTGCGGCGGTGTCGACCTGGTTTTTCCTCATCACGAGGACGAAATCGCGCAGTCGGAGGGAGCGACCGGCGAGATTTTTTCGCGTGTCTGGTGCCACGGCGAATTTCTGTTGACCGACGGAACCAAGATGGCGAAGCGCGTTGGGAATGTTGCGACGGTTTCGGACATGCGGGAGCAGGGAATTTCGGCCGCGGCGTTCAGGGCGTTCGTCTTTTCCACTCATTATAGAAAGCAGTTGAACCTTTCCCCCGAGGCCCTCGAGGCTGCAAGTGAGGGGGTACGGAGGGTTGGTGATTTTGCCGAACGGCTCGCGTCTTCGAGGGCGGGTACGCCGGAGCTTGTCCAGATAGCGGCTGAGTCCGAGGCTGCAGCTTCGGCCGCGCTGTTCGACGACCTGAATGCTCCGCTGGCCATGGGTGCGCTGTTCACTTTCATTCGCCGGGCCAATGCCGAGCTGGATCGGGACGGGTCCAGCAAGGAAGGACTCGTGGCTGCGCGGCGTGCTTTCGGGGCGATCAACGGTGTGCTGGACGTTATTCCAGAGAACGAGTCTGGCAACGATCAGGAGCTTGTAGAATCTCGCTTGTCCGAGCGACGCAAAGCCCGGGACAAGCGGGATTTTGCCAGGTCCGACGCGATTCGGAAAGAGCTCGAGGAAATGGGCATCGAGATCAAGGACGGACCGAGCGGCACCACGTGGAAGCGAGTTCGATAAGTGCGATTGAGTATCTCGGACCAACGGCATCGATATCTTGACTGGTCCTGTATTGGTGCCGGTCAACAGCGGGACCCCATGACTGCAAAATGGGGAGAACCACTGGAGAAATCGGAGAGAAAGCGAGAGACACAATCCGCCACGACGATTTCTCCTTCTTTTGCTGTACGACGACATTCAGCCGCCGCTCACCCGCAGTTCTGTCGTTTATACAAGAAATGATGAATGGGACGACCACTCGGGACGACCACTCGGATCGACGTAATGCCGTCTGTGGTTCTCCCGCAATTCTCCCGCTTTTGCTCCCCGCCGTTCTCCCCAATTGGCGGTTATGGTTTTCCTCGGTTCCGTCGAAGCCGCCCCCATACAGTTCCGCCCGTCCTCGATCCGCTCTTAGTCGTCGATGACTCGATCGATTTTCAAACTGACCCACTATTCCGGCGGCTTGTCCCCTTGTCGGGTCTGCAGCGATTCTAGTATTATTCTAGGCTTGCGTAGAATCGCTGTTTGCTGACGTAGCTCAATTGGCGGAGCAGCTGATTTGTAATCAGCAGGTTGCGAGTTCGATTCTCGCCGTCAGCTCTGTCAGTGAAAATTCGAGTGTGCGGTTGCTCCGGGTTTCGGGCGGCTTGTTTTACGGGATTTGGGTGGGGTACCCAAGTGGCCAACGGGAGCAGACTGTAAATCTGCCGGCTTACGCCTTCGAAGGTTCGAATCCTTCCCCCACCATGGTGGCACGATGGGGCGGGTTTTTTTGTCGTGTTGTGCGGGAGTAGCTCAGTTGGTAGAGCACTAGCCTTCCAAGCTTGTGGTCGCGGGTTCGAGTCCCGTCTCCCGCTTCCCGTCGAGGGTTGTTGAATAGTTTTGAATGTTCTTGAAGTTTGCTCGCGTAGCTCAGTTGGTAGAGCACACCCTTGGTAAGGGTGAGGTCATCGGTTCAATCCCGATCGCGAGCTCTGTAAAAAAGGAGTGGCAGGGCGCCGCTCTCGCGTGGGTCGCAACTGAACAGAGGAAAGAATGGGCAAAGCGAAATTTGAGCGGACGAAGCCGCACGTAAACGTTGGCACGATTGGCCACGTTGATCACGGCAAGACGACGTTGACGGCAGCGAT
>JBDSBT010000139.1:0-6297 GCA_039921425.1 Gemmatimonadaceae bacterium
TCTGACTCACGAATTGATGAAAATGATAACCCGGTCCTGACACAGGACCGCCAAGAAAAACAAGGTCCTGAACCGGAGGAAACGCGTTGCCAATATCGGCAGACGCGGCAATTGTCTGCGCGACTAAACGCTGCCTACCCACAGGCCGCTCGACATTGGCTCGGAATGACACGCGTCCGAGTGACGAGTACTCAGTCAGCGTTTGCTTACGAAATCGAATTAAGGATGCTTCAGCGTGAGCCTGAATCTCGAAGCCAAGCGGACCGAGCAGAGTTGGCCGATCGAGCGCTAGCGTCAACCTCTGTTGGCGAAGATTGTTGGCGTCGAGTGTCGCCTCGTATCGGCCACTTGCCGGCGTTGCGTGCAGCGACGCGTCGCGCTGGATCTCGATTGCGCCTTCCAGCGATGTCGTCCATCCCAAAGCGAGGGCGAGCTGCACCTGAAGCGAACCCCCATTCGACTGGTAGAGTTCGGTGTAGTCGCTTCCAAATTCCTGCGACGCGATGCTGTTGAGCGTGAGTGACCGCTCATTGACGTCACCGGCCATCGCGTAATCGTGAAACACGGAAAACCGGATCCCAGTTCCGCTGGCTCGACGATAGGAAACCTCAGCACGACCCTTGGCCTCCTTGTCGTCAAAGCCATAGCGCGCCCGCCCAGTAATCGCGAACCCGTCCCCGAGCCGGCGCGTAATTCCTGAACCGATTGCAATTCCCTCGACGCGATTGACGCGAACGAAATCAGAGACACTTCGGGCCGACAGAGCGGTGCTTCGCGTTCGGGCGAGGGCCTGCCCTCGTACGAGCGCCCGCGCCTCTTCCTGCACTTTCTGCACATCTGCATCCGTGACAGCGCGGACGTCGGACGGGAGCGAATCAAGAACTTTCCCGGTAAACGGAATTGTCGGCTTCGTCCCTTGTGGTGCGAGCGCGATCTCCGGTCCGTTAAAGATTCCTGGAGGAAGCGGTTGGTTGACTTCGTAGCAACAGATCTCCCAGCGGCCGCGAATGATTCCGCGCGCTGGATAATCGAGCCACGATCCCGTCCGCCGAATCTCGATTTCCTGGCGTCGGGGCAACCAGAACCGGCCCTCGATGAGGCCATTTTCCAGGACGACGCTGACGTCTTCCAGCTCCTTGTCCTTCAGTGCGGCACGCGTAAAGCTGAACGCCATCCGAACGACTTCGCCCGATTCCTTGTCGATATAGACAGCCCCGACGGCGCGCGGCTGGCGATCGTTCTTCGGGCGCACCCGAACTTCGTAGACTTCGAGCTTCCTCGGACCAAGGCCGATCTGGAGCGAGTCGCGAATCGCGAAGTCGTACGCAGCCAGGCCGTCGGCCGACAGGGGATGGGGCACGTCGCGAACCTCGTCACCATCGCCAAGGCGGATGATGTTCGGGAAGTTGTTCTGAATGATGCCGAGGTGATCGCGGTGGTAATTGATGTCTGTCGGGAGCAGCAGAGTGTCGCGCCGGCCGGCAATCAACTGCTTGCTGAGGTTGGGCGCCCGCCAATAGACTTCCAGTGCAAGTTCGTCGGCCTTGACGATCTTCGGCGGCTCGGTGAACCCTTCGCCCACCTGTGCAAGAAATGTCAGATAACCGTGGGCAGCCGCGTGATAACCGGCAAGCGCCGTGTCAGCTATTTGAAGAGTGCGGCGTTGTGTCGCCTGCTCCACAAGGGCGCGCGTCCGCGCGTCGTTCCATTCCTGAGACCGTGCCTTTGCTGGCGATGCCATGACGCCGAACGCGGTCGCGGCGAACATCAACACCATAGAACGTCGCTTCATCAGAGAAAGTTATCCGGCTGATGTGGCTGGGCAATCGACAGCAGCGCCTAGTTCTGCATTGTCGTACATCAGCCGATGATCTCCACATTCGAGAGTTTCGCGGATGTCGCAGGCACCTCCGATCGGTCTGGAAGGATCGTCGTGCCGGTGTTTTCGGAAGTTCTGCTCGACGCAGACACTCCCGTTTCGGCCTACGCGAAACTCCGCCGGGGACCATTCGGTTTTCTCCTCGAGTCCGCGCCTGCCGGTGGAGAGACCTGGGCCCGGTACACATTCCTGGGAACGGAGCCGCGTGCCGCGTGGCGACTACGAGACGGTCTGGTTCAGGATTGGTCGCCCCTTTCCGGGTGGCACGCCGACCGCACTCCAGTCGATCCGCTGGCCGATCTGGATGCCCTGCTTTCGGGCGCAATCCCGGTTGACGTTCCCGAGCTCGGAGCGTTCTGGACCGGTGCGATCGGCTTTTTCGGATACGACATCGTTCGGCTGATCGAGCGTCTTCCAAACGGACCGCCGAAGACATCGAGCATCGCTGACGCGATGTTCGTGTTCACGGGATCGATGGTAATCATCGACAATCTCAGATCGAGAGCGCGAATCGTCGCCGGCGTCATCGTTGACCCCGGAGCGACTCGAGCCGGACTCCAGGCACTCTACGATTCGGCCTGTCGCGAAATAGAAGACATCGAAGCACGTCTGCGCCAGCAGAATCCGCTGACATTTCTCGCGCTGGACCCAAACTCGCCGGTCGCGACCGGGTCTTCCAGCATCGAGCGAGAGGATTTCATCGCCGGGGTAGAGAAAATCCGCGAGTACATTGGCGCCGGCGATTGCTTCCAGTCGTTGATCGCACGACGGATCGAGCTGAAGGCAGATTTCGACCCGACCTCACTCTATCGTGCGCTCCGCGGCCTCAACCCATCGCCGTACATGTATCACCTGGTGATGGACGGAGTCGAAATAGTCGGCAGCTCGCCTGAGCTCCTCGTCCGCCTGGCTGACAACCGCGTCACACTGCGGCCCATCGCTGGAACCCGGCCTCGTGGAACCACCGCTGAGCGTGACGCCGAGCTTTCGGCCGAGCTCATTTCCGATCCGAAGGAAAGGGCCGAGCACATCATGCTCGTGGATCTCGGGAGGAATGACGTTGGTCGCGTGTCGAGATACGGAACGGTCGAAGTCACCGAGCTGATGAAGATCGAGAAATACTCTCACGTCCTTCACATCGTGAGTCAGGTGGAAGGGGCGCTCAACGGAGACAGGTCCGCGATGGATGTATTCCGCGCGACGTTCCCGGCCGGCACGATGACGGGTGCGCCGAAAGTCCGCGCGATGCAGATCATCGACGAGATCGAGCCCGTATCGCGCGGCGCGTATGCCGGAGCGATCGGATACATCGCGGGCGGCGGAAAGCGAATGGATCTGGCGATTACGATCAGGACGTGTGTGATCACTGACGGAATTGCATCGATTCAGGCCGGCGCCGGAATCGTTGCTGATTCGGTGGCCGAGAGTGAGTGGGAAGAAACGTCGAGTAAGGCGCGGGCAATTCTTGCCGCGATCGGACAAGTGCGCGGGATGTCTTAGTGGCGATTACTGATTCACTTCCCGGCTACGTGCGTCTCAATGGCGACGGCGTGCGCGGGCTGGCAATTGAGAGCAGCAGATCGGGAGTTCAGTCGATCCTGGATAACGGTACGCTTTACGATTTCGCGGCGAAACAGCCAGGCGCAAGAAAGTTCATGGGAAGGATGCCCGCGTATGCGATTTCGCTGCCAAAAGATGGAGGGGATGTCGTCGTTCGTCACGCAGTGCGCGGAGGCGCTCTGGCCCGCACCGGGTCCGACCTTTTCCTTCCTCCAACGCGGGCGCTTCGGGAGCTGATCAATTCTCTGCGGCTCAGACTCGCCCAGGTTCCGACGCCAGAGGTTGTCGCATTCGTCACGTACAACGCCGGTCGCATCTTCAGGCGCAGCGATGTCGCCACCCGTGAGATCAAGGACGGACACGATCTGTCCGTCGTCTTACGAGAGGTTCCGTCGGGTGAGCACCGGCAGGAATGCCTTCTGGCGACTGGTAAACTGCTCGCTTTACTGACGAAAGCCGGCGCGCATCACCCCGATCTGAACGTACGCAATTTGCTCATCACCTGGGACGGCACCGACGGCGCGAGAGCCCACGTGCTGGATGTAGATCGCATCCGCTTTCACATGCCGTCAGATCCGATGGTCGCGAACGCCAATATCTCTCGCCTTGAGCGATCCCTTCGAAAGGTGCGCGACCGTGACGGCCTTGCGATAACAGACCCCGAGATCGAGTTGATCCGCGTTGCAGCGTTGTCCGACGCAAAATGAGTGACGGCCGGATGGATCGCGTCTGCATCGTGATGATGAGCGCGGTCGGGGACGCCGTCCACGTGCTGCCGGTAATTAACGCGATAAAGCGCACGCGACCGTCGTCGCACATCACATGGGTGCTGCAGGCCGGGCCGGCGGCTCTCGTTCGCGGACATCCCAGCGTCGATGAGATCATCATTTTCGATCGTACCAGGGGAGTTAGCGGGTTTGTCGAAGTCGCACGGGAGCTTCGGCGACGCCAGTTCGACTTGCTCATCGATCTTCAGGTGTACTTCAAGGCGGGGATCATTACGGCTCTGTCTGGAGCAAGGCGTCGGCTAGGATTCGATCGCGCTCGCGCCAGAGACGCCAACTGGCTTTTTACGACAGAGCGAATTCCAGGGCACGCCATGCAGCACGTGCAGGATCAGTATTTCGAGTTTCTCACGCAGCTTGGAGTCGATCCAGAACCGGTGGAATGGAAGCTTGGTCCGTGGCCCGACGAGCTCCAGTGGCAGAAAGAGTTCGTGGCGGGATTCGATCGGCCCATCGCCGCAATCGTCGTTGCTACGAGCAAACCCGAGAAGGATTGGATCCCGGAACGATGGGCGGAGGTAACGGATATTCTGGCCGAGCAGTACGGGCTACAAACAGTTCTTGTCGGTGGCACCTCGGATCGGGAGAAAGCCGCAGCAGAAACAATTCTATCGTGCAGCAAATCTGGGCCGTTATCCGCGCTGGGGAGCGGTCTCCGAAAGCTAGTGAGTATTCTCGACGCATCAGAATTGGTCCTTTCACCAGATACGGGGCCACTCCACATGTCGGTCGCAGTGGGTACTCCGGTCATTTCGCTGATTGGCTATACCGATGCTCGCCGGACGGGCCCGTATCGGCAATTTCACGACCTGATCATCGACGCGTTCCACGATGGACCCCTAGATGGCCCCGTGACGATGCAAACAAAAAGCGACCGCATGTCGCGCATCACCATCGCCGATGTCGAAAGCCGGCTCGCTACCTGGAATGAGCGCTACCGCGCGAAATCGTAGGTGACACCGAGCTCGGCCATCAGGGCAATGAGCCGGACAAGGGACAGTCCCATTACTGCGAAGTAGTCGCCGTCAATCCGGCGCACTATTGTCGCTCCGTAACCCTGGATTCCGTAGGCGCCCGCTTTGTCCATCGGCTCGCCAGTCGCGACATAGCTCCGAATCTCGTTATCTCCAATCGAGCGGAACGTCACATCGACAAGTTCGACAGACGAGACGGTTGTACCGAGATAGCAAACCGCTACTGCAGTCATCACCGTGTGGCTGCGGCCACTCAGCATTCCGAGCATTCGTTCTGCGTCGCCGACATCTCGTGGCTTGCCAAGAACAACGTCGTCTATCACGACGATGGTATCGGCGCCGATGACCAGCGAAGTCTTGCTCGATTCCGCAACTGTTTCTGCCTTCGCACGCGACAGGCGCTCGGCGTAGGCTTCAGGAAGCTCGCCGAGCCGGAGCGATTCGTCGGTGTCTGTCGCCTGTACGGTGTGTGATATGCCCACCAGCGCGAGCAAATCCCGGCGCCGCGGAGAAGCAGACGCGAGAATTACGGCGAGGTCCGACACGCGCGTCATGATGGCAACCTTTTATCCATCAGTTCGACGCCCCGGTCCCTCGTCATCGCTCGATCCAGAGAGTCGTCGGACCGTCGTTGACGAGCTCGACCTCCATCATCGCGCCGAACTCCCCGGTAGCGACGCGAACGCCCTTTGACACAAGGGCTGAGATGAACTTCTCGTAGAGTGGAATCGCATGCTCGGGGCGCGCCGCGTCGATAAAGCTGGGGCGCCTGCCCTTCTCCGCGTTTCCACACAGCGTGAACTGTGAAATGACGAGAACCTCACCGCCGACATCCGCAAGCGAGAGATTCATCTTTTCGTCCGCATCGGGAAACAGGCGAAGCCCGAAGACCTTGTCCGCCATCCATTCTGCCTTCTCGTCAGTGTCAGTGGTGGTGAAACC
This sequence comes from Gemmatimonadaceae bacterium, assembly GCA_039921425.1. Lineage (GTDB taxonomy): Bacteria > Gemmatimonadota > Gemmatimonadetes > Gemmatimonadales > Gemmatimonadaceae > UBA4720. Next base: position 6,141 of record JBDSBT010000139.1, read on the forward strand.
GACGAGGAGCGCAAATCCCTTTCCGATTCTGCCTACTGTGTTGCCGCCTACGCGCACTTCCGCGCGCGAGACAAGCTGAAGCAGCACGCGCAGGCGCTACTCGACCGTTACGGATTTGGCCAGGTTGCGCGGCTGGTCGACGTTCGACCCGCGCTTC
>JBDSBT010000140.1:0-6854 GCA_039921425.1 Gemmatimonadaceae bacterium
CAGTAGGATCCGGCGGGTTCTACACCGGAATTGCGCCGGGACAGTACACATTGACGGGAAAGATTTCGGCGGCCACCGACAAGGACCTGCCGATATCGAACCTGCCAGCCACGATTGCCGACGGAAAATTCTATTCCTACTACATCAGCGGGATCTACAATACCACGGCAAAAACCGCCGACGCATTCGTGGTCGAGGATCCGCTTCCCGCGGTGGATTACACGGTCGCGTACGTCAGATTCGTCAACGCGATCTCGAACTCGAATCCCATGGTGTTGAGCGCGAAGAACACCACCAGCGGAGTCGTTGTTCCGCTGGGCGCCGCAATTGCCTACAAGAACGCTGGCGCATTCATCTCGTTGCCCGGCGGCATCTATGACATTAGCACTCGAGCTGCCGGTGCAACTACCGATGCCATCTCGAGAACCGGGGTTTCGTTCTCTCCGGGAATCGTCTACACGATCGGCGCGAGGGGTGACATAACCGTCGGCGGCACCACATCCGCTAACCGACCGCTGCTGGACAACACGGCCAACAGGTAGAAAGCACGACAAAAAAACCCCGGCTATGCGCCGGGGTTTTTTTGCGTCCAGCCTCCCGGAGCGTAGATTCACGGTTGGCGGGTACGCGCTCCTGAAACATGAAGGAGGGTAATCGACTTGATGTTATGTCTCGGTAGGCCGTTTCTGGCCGTCGCGCTCCTGGCGCGAGTCGCCGCAGCACAGGTCGATTCTCCGTCCCGGGTGGTGGGTACCACGGTCAGCGGCGTCGTGAGAGACAGCATCGCCCGCGTGCCACTGGCCGGAGCGATGGTAGAGCTTGTCGCGGCAGATAGTCCAGCGCGCTTTGCGCGGACCGCCATGACCGACGCCCAGGGCCGCTACATGCTCAAGGACGTGCCAGACGGCCACCACATGCTCGGGTTCTTCCATCCACTGCTCGATTCCATCGGCGTCGATGCGCCGTTGCGTGAAGTGTTTGTCGCGGAGAGTCGCCCCGTCTACGCTGATCTCGCGATACCCTCGGCGAAAAGAATTCGCACGGCCATTTGCGGCCACCAGCCGTGGGCCGACTCCGGCGCGGTGATTGTGGGGATTGTTCGGAACGCAACCAATGGGTCACCCGCCGCCGAAGCAACCGTGATGGCGGAGTGGGTCGAGCTGTCACTGAGACGCGATGGACTCGTGAGCCGGCATGTACCTCGACGTGTTGCAAAGACGTCAGACAACGGCTGGTTCGCCATGTGTAACGTCCCAAATGCAGGGACCATCGCGCTTGTTGCAAGCCTGGGGGCTGATAGCACGGACATGGTGGAAGTGCGCGCCCCGGCTGATGGGTTCATGCGGCACGAGCTCTTCCTTGGCGCAAACACCGAAAAGGTGTCCGCGGTCCCATCGCCCGGCAACTCTAAAAAATCGGCTCACCGCGTGCGTACGGGAGCCGGACATCTGAGCGGAGTAGTTGTGGCATCTTCCGACCAAACTCCGCTGGTGGGCGCGCTGGTGAGCATAAACGATGGTCCTGAAGCGCGCACGAACGAGTTCGGCGAGTGGACAATCGTTGACGCACCGGTTGGCAGCAGAATGATCGAAGTGCGGGCGCTTGGATATGCGCCGTCACGCCGCAGTGTGGACATCATCGAGGGCGCCCCGAAGGTTCGCGTTGCGCTCTCCACCATGCAGTCGATTCTCGATACCGTAAAGGTGGTTGCAACACGCATGAACAATCGCGACGGCGACGGTTTCGACCGCCGTCGCAAGAGCAGCATTGGCCGCTTTTTAACGGCCGCTGACGTGGCCCGGTTCAAGCCGCTGAGCACGTCTGACATTTTTCACCGTGTGCCAGGCGTCGTGCTCGACTACGACACGACTGGAGTCGAAAAACAGCTTCTCATTCGCGGCGGCACAGGGGGAAAATGCGCGCCCGCCCTTTTCATCAACGGCCTTCCGATGACAAGCCGCACCGCGGATGGAGGCGACGCCGTTTCCATCACAGCGGATGATCTGGATACATGGATCCGACCGGCAGACGTCATCGGGATCGAGGTTTATACCGGGGAAACCGCTCCCATCGAATTCCAGCAGGCATTGAGCGGGTGTGGCAGTGTACTCATCTGGACGAAGCTCGGGCGATAGCCCGGCCGGAATCAACCCGGTCGTCAAGGTAGTGGCGCAACGTCGAATTTGCATTGTATTGCAAAGTACTTTGTGATAGCTTACCCATCGTCCATTATCCTCTCATCGAGGTCGCAATGCAACGATCGTTGTTCAAGGAACCGAGCGCCGCGGCTGCGCTGGCAATGGCGACCGCCGCCATGGGATTGGTCTACGGGCACGCCGCCGTGTTCGGCGTAACCCACCAGACAGACGAAGGAACGCCCGCCCACATCTTCCAGTTGCTGATGGTTGCGCAGGTGCCATTCGTCGCTCACTTCGCGATGAAGTGGCTGCCAGAGGCGCCGAAGGATGCAATGAAGGTTCTGGGGTTGCAGGTTGCCGTCATCATTGCGGCATTCGCCGGAGTGTATTTCCTCACATGATCGGAGTTGAATGACGACTTCGAGCGCTATCGAGAATTCATGGCAGAGTAGTGCCGGTGCGGAAAATCATTCCTTGTGTGTTCCGGTTGCATAGAGCTTGTCGTCTGCACCGCGAACGGTGAAGGTCGCCATTTTTCCGCCGCCGCGGGTGAATTCCAGGACCATATCGGGTTTGAGCACTTCGTAGATCTGCCCGGTCTTGTCGTAAATGCCCGGGGTGAACATGTCCGGCGCGATCCGAACCAGCGCGAATTTCTTGAAATACGGATCATTCGGCGTGAACTGGCCCTTCAGCGTTCCGTCTTCGTGACTGATGGTGAACACCTTCGGCGCCAGATCTTTTCCCACCGAGTCTTTCTCAACGTACGTGTAGCGGCCTGCATAAGCCGCCGCTTCGCCCGCCGGGAATGTCATCGTGAGCGACGGCTCGACCTCCACATTCATCGCGACTCGAGCGCGCTCCCATTGCATCGCGAGGGTTCCACCGTTCATGCGGAGGTCAGGAAACGACCATGTCAGTACATCGGTGAAGGGAACTGCCTCGGCATGAACAGGAATACGAATCTGTTTTGCGCTGGAATCGGGCGGTTCCATATGGAATCGGCGCGCGTCCGGCTCGAGCACTACAGTCCAGTTGGTATTTTCTCGAACCACCATCCATACCGAGTACTTTCCCTTCGCGACTGGACGCCCAGCGATTTTCACACTCCTGCTCACGTCCAGTGTGGTAGCCCAGTTTGCTCCTGGTGTCCACGTCTCGTTCCAATGGACGGCCTTGGTCCCGAAGATCGGGTCGCGGCCCCTCGCTCTCGGGCGCGAATATTCGAGGCTGATTCTGGTCCCGTCGATCGTCTGGGAAACCGTTCCCAGCTCACTCGCACGAATCTGAGCCGAAAGAATTCCAGGAATTGCAACTGACGCGAGAACCAGAAGGTGATTTTTCATGAGGTTGGCTGGAGGTGTCGATTCAAAAAACGAGCTAACGAAACTTGGCGTCGATCGCTGTTCGGATCGCCGCGAGCGACTTGCCTTCCTTGTGCAGACGCACCGCGAGCCGGGCCTGGCCCTGGCAGATCGAGCAGTCCCGGGCCATTCCCTTTCCCTCGTAGCACGAGAGCAGTGAGCGCAACGCGGGCGGAGCAGTGCACCCGCAGTTGCAGCGGATGCCGTCCATTACCTCCGGGATTTCGCGAACGGAAGCGAACAGGGGGATGAGCTTCGGGGTGGCCGAGAGCTGATCTTTCGTCAGGACGTTGCGTCCGGTTATTCCCGGTCTTGGATCGGGGTGCGGCAAGTCCGGATACGCCCACAACTCGCGATTCGGCAGCAGTGATGCGGCGAGCGCGGCAGAGCAGGCGCTCAGGAATCGCCGGCGAGTAAAATTGGTTTGAATGAGGAGCTCCGGATCGGTTGTTCGCAAAATCTACCCTCGTTTGTGAAGGCGTCCAGTGATTCCTATCTTCGTGAGGCGCAAATACCTTGAGATTATATAAGGCGATCGCCCCCTCCTCCTGCAACTCGGCCAATCAATAACGCGCAGACCTACCTGCGAGATCGTCCCGGACCAACTTCCAACCCCAGTGAATATTCGGATTGCGAGCGAAGGTTCATCGTCAATCGACGCATACGCATCAGTGTCCATCGCGTTCGAGGTAACGTCTGTCTTCGACACAGCGCATCTCGCCTCTGGCGATGCCCGGCGGCTGGTTGCGCGACTGCTTGAGCATCCCTACATCAAGGGCGGAGCGGTGGTGGTCATGAACGCACCGGACGTTGGCATGCTCGAAGGCCGTGACGATCTGGCGCTCTTGTGGGACCTTCGAGTTGCGCCCCCTTTCCGCTCGGGCGGTGTTGGATCCGCCCTCGTGCACGCGGCGGAAGCGTTGGCGGCCAGCCGGGGAGCGCGCGTGATCAAGGTCGAAACCCAGAACATCAACGTGCGGGCTTGTAGATTCTACGCGTCCCACGGTTTCAATCTCCGGCAGGCGAACGCGGAAGTCTACGAGGCAATGCCTCATGAGGTTCAGCTCCTGTGGTACAAATCGCTCGACAAAACTGCCTGACAGTCCGGGAGGTCACAGGTGTCAAAGCTTCGTCTCACGATTTCGATGTCACTCGATGGTTTCGTCGCCGGCCGGGAGCAAAGCCTGGACAACCCGCTTGGCATCGGCGGCATGCGGCTCCACGAGTGGGTGTTTGTCCTAACGGCGTGGAAGGAGCCGCACGGCCTCGGTCAAGGCGTTGTCAACGACAGCGACCGCGTCGTCGCTGAATCTCTCGAAAACATAGGCGCTACTGTCATGGGCCGTAACATGTTCGGTGGCCACCCGGGCCCATGGAATCCCGACAAGCCGTGGAACGGATGGTGGGGCGACGATCCGCCATTTCATCACCCGGTCTTCGTTCTCACCGACTATGCGCGCGATCCACTCCCCATGGAAGGCGGGACGACGTTCTACTTCGTTACCGACGGAATCGAGTCGGCCCTCGAACAGGCTCGCGGCGCGGCGAACGGAAAGGACGTCTCTCTTGCCGGGGGAGCGAAGGCTTCGCAACAGTATCTCAACGCCGGTCTCGTTGACCAAATGGAGATAAATCTCGTTCCCATCCTCCTCGGCTCCGGCGAACGATTGTTCGACGGCGTTGGCGATCTGCATGGGATGAAGCTGGTCCGGACAGTCGCAATGCCGAATGTCACTCATCTCAAGTTTGCAAGGTGAATCAAAAGACGGGCTCGTTCAGGCGATTGCCCTCGCCTTCGCGGCGACCCTCATGACTGCGGTTCGGATCAGCGCAGAGGAACAGATGCTGAAGGGCACGTTCCAGGACTATCCGGCGTACTCACTCAAGACCAAGCGATTGATTCCATTCCTCTTTTAAGCGAGCGAAGCAATGAAAGGTGGAAAAGCCGGCAGGAAAAGAAACGCCGCGGCCAGCAATCGCGGAAAACCTGCTACCCGCGCGCAAGCGAAAACGGTCGAGAAGAAACGCGAGGCCGCAGGCGCCCCCAAGAAGGGCAGTCGCAAGAACACTAGGTTCGGCGGCTCGTCCTCATCGGGAGACGACTAGGGCGGCACCAATCAATCCTCGACGAGTGCCTTTAGCCGGGCCAGCGCGCGATCCCAATGTTCTGAAACGACATCGGCATATTCTCTGACTTCCCGAATGGGCGTGGGGTCGAGCTCGAACAGATTTTCTCTCCCTGCGCGGACGCTGTGAACGAGGTGAGCATCTTCGAGTACTCTGAGATGCTTCGTGACCGCTTGCCGGCTGAGCCGCGTGCCAGCGGTGAGCCGCGCGATCGAATGCGGCTCACCGTTGCTTAGTTTTGCGACGATCGATAGTCTCGTTTCGTCGCCGAGCGCTCGGAAGACCGGCGCGAAATTACGACGCCGCACTCCGCCGCTAAGGTTTTTTCGCGACATGACTCTCGATGTTCTTCACCTGCGCCGCCCACCCTTTTTCGTCCATCCGGAACGCCTCGTCGCGACGATGAGCGGGCACCTTGTCGAAGCCGCTCTCGGTGACCACGAGGAGAGTGCCGTCGGGCGTCGGAGTCAGGTGAAACTCGACAAGGGTTGGCGTCTCGTCTGAGTAGTCCACCGTCGGATCGATTGCGTACGGGTTCCAAGTGAATGAGAAAAAGCTCTCGGGCCTGATCTCTTTCACGGTGGCTTTCCACTCGATGTGCTCATAACCGGGGTGCGTCATTTTTCCGCGTGACGCCTGGCCTGGTACAAACGGACCGTCGAGGCTCACCTTGAACCATTCGCCGAATTCACGGTGGTCGGTGATCGCGCGCCATACTCGTGAAACGGGTGCCTCTATCTGGATCTGTTTTTCGATGATATCAGTCATATGTAACCTCCTGGTTGCATATTAACCGAGGCCTTCACTAAACGCAACCCTTAGGCTGCACGTTCGCGGAGCGTCCCTGGCAAATGAAAGAGGTTTGTAGGGCTGTTGCGACTCGAATGATCGTTCAACAGATTGGGCAACCCTTCGACAGGATCTCATCGATGATCAACTCGCGTGCAATGATAATTGCCGGAGCTGTTGGCACCATCCTCCAGGTCGGGATGGTCGTCGCTGGCCACACCAACAAGTCTGTCACCGCCATGTTTGCGGTTGGCGGGATGGGATTGTCGCTGCTTGCCGGGCTCATTTACGCGCTGAACACACGCGGCTCGAGCGTCGGCTCGCTGGCCATTGGTGGAGCGATTGCCGGCGGCATTTGCGCGTTGATCGGAATCCTCATCTCGCACCTTCTTGGCGACGTTCCCGCTTCGCTGCTGCTGCTTGGCACTGTCAGCTC
>JBDSBT010000141.1:0-4478 GCA_039921425.1 Gemmatimonadaceae bacterium
CGGCTTCGCCGATCTCATAGACCACGCCAATGTTGGGATGGTCGAGTCGCGAAGCTGAGCGTGCCTCGGCTATTAGCTGAGCGCGCGCACCCGGATTTAATGCGTGGCGTCGCGGGAGGAACTTGAGCGCGACTGTGCGGCCGAGCTGGGTGTCGCGCGCCTTGAAAACGACTCCCATGCCTCCACCAGCTATTCGCTCGAGAACTTCGTAGCGGGAGAGCACAAGGCCGGAGAGCGGCGCGTCATCTCCAGCATCGATTTCGGTCGCGAGCAGTGCAGGGACGATGAGGTCTTCGGAAAGCTGCTCGAAGTATCCCTCGGACTTATCGTGGGCCTCGATGAGCGACAACACCTCGGTCTGAACGAGCTCATCGCCGTCAGACGCATATTGGATGAAAGCCAAGCGCCGATCTGACGGCACCGAGAGTGCTTCCTCGAAAACGTGTCTCAATCGTTTGAGCTGATCGTGATTCAGTGCAACGGCCAATTCATACCCTCGGCAATTAGAGATCGGGCGCGCGCAATCCCGACATGCAAAGTCTCATGCCATACTTCTAATACACGCAAACCGTGTCGATCGGCTCACGGGGTTACGCGCCGGACAAGTCCCGAAAAAGCCATGCGCGAGCGAGCGACCAGTCTCGCTTTACCGTGGCCTCGGAGACGCCAAGAGCGGCAGCCGTGTCCTCGATAGTGAGCCCTCCGAAGAAGCGGCACTCGACGACTTCGCTTAGTCGTTGATCGACGATCTCGAGCCGTTCAAGGGCCTCACTCAGGTTCGCCATCAGGTCTGACTGCTCATCCGTGAGATGCAGCGGCAGGGCTGAATCGCCGAGGAGGTCGATCGGGACATGCGGGTTAGCCGCACCGCGTTTGGTGGCTCGGCGGTCGCGTGCGTAATTGGAAAGAATTTGACGCATCGCGCGAGACGCAAGCCTAAGGAAATGAACGCGCGTCCGCGCCCCAACTTGGTCGTGGCCGGCAATTTTTAGATAGACTTCGTGAACCAGCGCCGTTGTGCCGAGGGTGCTGTCGCCGTTCCAGTTCCTTCGATGCCGGCGTGCGATCTGTCGAAGCTCGTCATAGACCACTGGAAATAGTGCTTCCAACGCCGCCCTGTCCCCGCGTTCAAGATCGGCGAGTAGGCGTGTGACAGTGCCCGGATCAGTGCCGGCGGAGTGGGGGGTTTCCATTAGCGGGACGAAACATGCGGCTGTCACCAAGGGGCCGCCAGTTCGTTGGGACTAAACAGTCCGTCGCGCCGCTCATGGCCGTCTGGAGATTTGGACGGATACGCGTTATCAGTCCTGTAATGATTCGACTCCTAAAGCCCACCGGTATCGCCCTCGCGCTCTTTGCTGGAGTCGGAGTCGCAAGCCTAGGCCATCGCTCGCATAAAGATATTGGGGTAAACGAGGCGGGCGGCCTTTCCAAAAGCGATTCGGGTGCGATTGCCGTTTCGCTTTACAAGCTATGCGGCAAACTCGAGTACGAGCACAAGACAAGCTGCTATTCAAAACCGCTGGACTCGCTTGCTTCGTTGGGGCAGGTGAAAAGCGCGATGACCGCGCTCACATTGCTAGGCGTCGCCGACCCGGACGCAAAGAGCTATGGGCACGTGCTTGCCCACGAAATCGGAATCGCAGCCGGGAAGAGAGGTGGTGACATCGCATCGACGTTTGCGATGTGCGACCCGAGCAACCAGTCCGGCTGCTATCACGGCGTGATCCAGGCGTACTTCGCACAAGCGACGACGATTGGGGCAAAAGAAGTAAACGGTCTCTGCATGCCATTCAGCACGCCAACCGCCGACCAGTGGATTCGGTTCCAGTGCGTTCACGGTCTCGGCCATGGATTCGAGATGATCTACAATCATGACCTTCGGAAGTCCCTTGACGGCTGTGACCTCCTGAGCGACGAATGGGACCGCGATTCGTGCTATGGTGGTGTCTTCATGGAAAACATTGTCAACGTCAGCACGCCAGATCCGCCCGGTCACGACATGGCGATGCACATGACCATGCCTACACAATCCAAAAAGCCGTTCAAGGCGGTTGACCCTGCCGATCCACTGTATCCGTGTTCGGTTCTCGGCTCGAAGTATCAAAACGCATGTTACCAGATGCAGACGTCCGTCATCCTCTATCTCAATCACGATGACATTCTCGCAACCGCGAAAACGTGCGACACCGCGCCATACGCAATGCGCTTCGTCTGCTACCAGAGTCTCGGCCGCGACATAAGCGCATACTCAGCCCAGGATTTTACCAAGGGGAAAGAGATGTGCTCCGCCGGGACGGCCCGCTATCAGCCGTGGTGTTACGTCGGCTTCGTCAAAAACGTTGTGGACCGGAACGCGCGTGCGAGCGACGGCCTGGCTTTCTGCGCTGTGTTGAGCGGAGAGTTCAACAAGCTTAAATGTTTTCAGGCTGTCGGAGAGGAGATATCGGCAATTCGAAATGATTCGACCGGACGCCGAGCGCTCTGCGATGTATCGGGCGACGACGACTACCTGGAGGCTTGTCTTTACGGTGCCGGAGTAATCAGCACCGCTCCAATGACTCTGGCCCGCTTGAACGCTCTGGTCAACCAGATTCCGAAGCAGGTGCCGATATCAGACGGCGCCCCCAGAGTGCCATAGCACCGCGAAGAAATGGCAGGTACTCCCCGCGAGGACGAACAGGTGCCACACCGCATGACCGTATCTCACCCGATGGTCAGTCGCGTAAAAAACCACACCGCCGGTGTAGAACAGTCCGCCGGCCACGAGCCACCCCACACCAGCTGCCCCGACATGCGTGATTAGCGGGCGTATCGCCAGAACCGAGATCCATCCCATCCCTATGTAAAGCGCCGTCGAGAGCCAAGGTTTGCCAAAGCCACGCCAGCTTTTCAATACGACACCAGCAAATGCCATGGCCCAGACGGCGATCAACAGGCTGTTCCCAAGAACGCCTCTTAGCGCTCCAAGCGCGAACGGCGTATAACTACCGGCGATGAGAAAATAGATTGCCGAATGATCGATGAGCCTCAATACGCGCCGCGCCCTGGAATGCGCAAAGGAGTGGTAGACCGTTGACGCTCCGTACAGGAGGACTAGCGATATTCCGAAAATGGCGGAACCAGTTAGCTGCGCGGCGTCTCCGCGATTCGCGGCTGCAACTATCAGAATTGGCAGAGCAACCAGACTAGCGAGCAGTCCCATGCCATGCGTAACGCTGTTCGCGATCGCTTCGCCGACGTGGTAGGGTGTGTCCCGGCGCTCTGCCATCCAGTGAATCTACAGTGCGTTAACCCACACCGAATATTCGCGGCGATCAGCGCCTTAGCGATGTTCTGGAAACAATGACAAGAAATTCATTCTTCGCTCTCGCTACTGCATTTGCAGCTTTGTCGACGCCAGCGTTCGGCAAGGGCCAGACTGTCTCGCCCACGATCTCCCGCATATGGGCGATTGGCAAGGATAGCTCGCACACGGAACAACTTTCCCATGTGTTGTTCGACTCCCTCGGACCCCGACTCACTGGAACTCCCGACCTGAAGCGTGCCAACGATTGGCTCGTTCAGACTTACAAGTCCTTCGGAATCGAAGCTCAGAACGAAAAGATCGGCACATGGCGCGGATGGCGACGCGGCTACTCACACATCGACCTCGTGGCTCCCCGCGTTCGCTCGCTCGAAGGCACGATGCTCGGCTACAGCCCCGGCACCGGCAAGCGTGATGTTACGGCTTCGACGATCATCCTTCCGAGATTTACGGACAGTGTCGCGTTCGCCAAGTGGCTGCCAAACGTGAAGGGAAAGTACGTCCTGCTCGGCGGCGCGCTGCCGACATGTCGTCCGCGCGAAGATTGGGCGACTAATGCGACGCCCGGGTCGAGAGCACGCATGGACAGCTTGCGTGATTCAGTTTCTCGGGAATGGATCGGTCGCAATGTTCGCGGCACGGGCTACAATCTTTCCCTTGGGACCGGCGATCTAGGCATCAGAATGGACAAGGCCGGCGCCGCGGGGATGATCACGTCCCGCTCGAAAGACGCATGGGGCACGATCGAGATTTTCGAGACTTACAACATCAGGACGCCCGCGGTTGCTTTAAGCTGCGAAGACTACGGCCTCGTCTATCGTCTGACTGAATCGGGAAAGAAGCCTCGCATTACGATGAATCTCGATGCGCAGTTACTTGGCGAGCAGCCGATTTACAATACCGTCGCAATGATTCGGGGAAGTGAGAAGCCTGATGAGTACGTCGTTCTCTCATCACACTTCGATTCGTGGGACGGCTCCTCGGGCGCGACCGACAACGGCACCGGAACGATCACGATGCTCGAAGCGATGCGGATTCTGAAAACGGTCTATCCTCATCCGAAGAGGACCGTCATCGCTGGTCACTGGGCCGGAGAAGAAGTTGGGGAAGTCGGGTCGAAGGCTTTTACAGAAGATCATCCTGAAGTGATCAAGGGCCTTCAGGCGCTGTT
>JBDSBT010000142.1:0-7139 GCA_039921425.1 Gemmatimonadaceae bacterium
GACCCGCTGGCGATAGTTCGCGGGCTCGAGAGCGGAGCCGATCACTACGTCACCAAGCCGTACGATCCCGAACAGCTCATCGCTCGTGTTCGTCAAGTATTGCATCGCGTCGCGACGACGACACCGATTTTTCCCAAGCCTGTCGTCGTCGATCTACTCGGGACTCCATTCACGATTTCCGCGACCAAGGAGCAGATCCTCGAGCTTCTCGTCTCGAGTTACGGTGATCTCGTCCGGTCGAGCGAAGCTGTTGGTGAAGCTGCCCAGCGGGCGCGCTTCCTGGCAGACGCGGGCGTGTTGTTGTCGGCGTCGCTCGATGAGGAGCGAATTTTTGGAGATCTCGCGCGTCTGTGTACGCCGTATCTGGCGGGGGCATGTCTCGTAGATATGCTTGCCGCTGCGGGCGACGTGACGCGCGTGGAACTCGCCGTTTCCGATGCAATGCCTGCCGCGCTTGCATCGGCCATTCGCGGAACGCAGCCCCTCGATTCGATCAGCCGCTTCAGCGAGGGCCAGAGGAGCGCGACACCGGTTCTCCTTTCTGGAACACTTCGAGAAATTTTTGCGGCGTCGGATCCAGAGCGGTCTGGTCTCGACGGCGGGTCGGAAGTCATTTCAGCTATCATTGCTCCGCTGATGGGTCATGCAGGGCTGTTCGGAGCGCTGACGTTCATATCGCGGCGACTGTATTCGCGTGACGATCTCGTGCTGGCTACCGATGTCGCCTTGCGCGCCGCTATCGCACTCGACAACGCGAGACTGTATCGCGAAGCGACTCAGGCGACCCGGGCGCGCGATGACGTTCTCGCCGTTGTCTCGCATGACTTGAGAAACCCGCTGAATGCCGTGCAAATGAGCGCGACATTCCTGTTGGATCTACTGGCAACTCCCGACGCGAAACCACCGTTCGAGCAGCAATTGAAGGCGATCAATCGAGCAGCGACGAGGGCAAATCGCCTCATCGGTGATCTCCTCGATGTGAGCAGGATCGAAGCTGGTACGCTCGCCGTGGAGAGGTCACCCATCGAAGCGCTACAGGTGTTGACTGATGCAATCGAAGACCAGCGCGGACTCGCGACCGAAAAGGGCCTGACGCTTGTCAGCGAATGGGACGGCGACCCCGCCAGAATCGCTGGCGACAAGGAGAGGATCAGTCAGGTTTTTTCGAACCTCATCGGCAACGCGATCAAGTTCACTCCGATGGGCGGATCGATTGCGGTCACTGGTTGCACGCGTGGCAGTTTCGCGGAGTTTGACGTTGCAGACACAGGGCCCGGAATTACCGCCGAACACCTACCGCATCTGTTTGACCGGTTCTGGCAGGCAAATCGGGCAACTAAAACTGGCGCGGGGCTTGGCTTGTCGATCGCGAAGGGAATCGTCGAGGCCCACGGCGGTGCGTTGAAGGCACAAAGCGAACTCGGCAAGGGGACGAAGTTCAGCTTCACCATTCCACTTTCGAGCTCAGTTACCAAGTGGTGACAACAGCCCTCAGTGGTCATGGATTTCTGCTAACAGCTGAAACCCATAACTGCAATTAGGAGAGGGGCGGGAGGAATCACGGAGAAATGCGGGAGAAACTACGGGTTTGTGTTTTGACCGCGGGGAAATCGGCCATGCCTGTTCCTGCGGTTTTTTGCTTTCACGGCGACATTCAGCCGCCGCTCACCCGCAGTTCTGTCGTTTGACACAAAAAATGATGATCGGGACGACTACTCGGATCGAGAGAATGGTCGTCGGTAGTTCTCCCGCATTTCTCCAGGGATCCTCACACCGCTCTCCACAATTGGCGGTTATGGTTTTCCGGAGTCTATTCAAACCCGGAACTCGCCTGATTCAGGGTTTTGGCCCAGATTGAAGGCGTGTCTCATCCCGCTGCGCCGGCAGCCGACCTCGACGCGCCGGCTCTGGCGCCATCCCACGGTTCGCCAGCCGACAAGCCGGCAACCGCGCCTGAAAAATCGCGCTACGACCGATCAATCGTGGAGGGCCCTCTGCTTCCCGCTGTTTGGAAGCTCGCATGGCCGGCGATGCTCACGAACATCTTTGGCGGTCTTCAGGGAATCGTGGATAACATTCTGGTCGGCCACTTGGTCGGCTATCAGGCCAATGCCGGCATCGGCGTAGCCAACCAGATCTGGATCGTCATCATCGTCTTCATCATGTCGGTTTTCACAGGCATGAGCGTGCTCGTTGCGCGGTTCGTCGGAGCAGGGAACGAAGAGATGGCCGATCGAACGGTTTATCAGGCGTTCATCACGGCTGCTGCGATCGCCATTGGTGTGCTTGCTCCAATCGGAATTTTCGCTGCTCCATCGTTGCTTCGGCTGGTTAACGCCGCGCCGGCGGTTCAGGCGCAAGCTCTGCCGTTCCTCCGGATCATGATGATCTTCTCGAGCGGCATCCTTGTGTTCTTCATGCTCAGCGGAGCCCTTCGCGCCGCTGGAGACGCGCGTACGCCAATGGTGCTTGGAATCGCGATGACGATCATGAACATCGCGTTCAATATCGTTCTCATTCGCGGGCTTGGACCAATTCCGGCGTACGGCACAGCCGGCGCTGCGATGGGAACTGTACTCGCCTCGGGTCTGCTGGCCGTTTACTCGCTGTGGAAACTCTGGAACGGGGGATGGGTCGTTCGCTTTCCGCGCAATCAGGGTTGGGCGCCAGATTGGACGATCATCAGGTCGCTGTTCAAGTTCGGCTTGCCGACAGGTCTCCAGGGAATTGCGATGAACGTCGGCGGATTGCTGATGCTTGCGTTCATCGGATCACTCGCTAAGAGCGCAGAATCGCAGGCGGCGTTCGCGGTTTCATATTCGCAGCTGTTCTCATTCATTACCTGGACGTCCGTAGGACTTCTGGGAGCAGCGTCAGCAGCCGCGGGACAGAATCTCGGCGCCGGTCATCCGGACCGAGCAAGGCAAGCGGTCCATGTGGCGGCGCGCATTGGAGTTACAGGTGCTGCGTTCATCGGCTTGTTCTTCCTGTTCCTGCCGCGACTGCTTCTCAGCATCTTCGGCATGAACGAGCCGAATGTCGTCGAGATCGCGGTGCCTCTGCTGCGAATTCTCAGCGCGTCGGGCCTTTTCGTGTCAGTCGCACTCGCGTACACGGGAGGCCTTCAGGGAACAGGCGATACGAGGAGTCCGTTCTACATCTCCGTCATCTCGCAGATCGTCGTACCGCTCGGCGCGTGCTTCATCATCAAGAGAGTGAGCACACTCGACCCGATCGATATCTGGCTCGCGATTCTTACCGGACACGCAACGCGGTGCACGCTGAGCGTCCTTCGCTTCAACCAGGGGAAGTGGCGCAACATCGCGCTCGATGTCAAACCCCACACGTCGCACTGACTGGTTTTTAGATAGCTAACCCCAAACAAGGATTTCGAATGGCACAGACTTCGTCAGCAGCGAACCTTCAGTCGTTCGGATCAGTGTTAGTAAAAACGTGGCTTTCAGTGGCAGTTACCGACGCGCTGTTTGCTTCGGCGACAGGAATGTTCATCCCCCCGGTCGTGGCACCGGCGCGAGTGTTTCGCGGCGTCGCGAGTGTGCTATTGGGAAAGAGTGCAATCGATGGCGGCGCGACCACCGCGCTGATCGGGCTCGCGATGCACTTCGGCGTCGCACTGGCATGGGCAACGCTATTCGTTGTGGCCGTGCGAAATGTTCAGTGGGTACGCGAATCGCTGGAGACGTGGCCGAGGGCGTTGCTGCTTGCGGCGATTTATGGTGTGTCGATCTGGCTGATCATGACATGGATCGTGATTCCATCCATGGTTCACCGTCCGCCTACGCTGAGCACGAAATACTGGGTCCAGCTAATCGGACACATCCCGTTCGTTGTCGGCCCCATGATCCTCGTGAACAGGCGCGGCGGCCGCTCATAGGGTGCTTCTGAAACAACCGGGAACCGACCCCGTACTGGTTCAGGGGCCAAAACGTTGGCTTCCTCTGAACCAGCACCGGGTCGATGAGTATTCGAAAGGGCATGTACGGCGAGCAGACGAAAATACTGCTCGGAATGTTTGCGGCGATGTGGATCGTGTTCGCGGTCAGCTCGGTCACCGGGGGAGCGCTCCTGTGGCTCGGCGTAATTCCGCGCACCGCACTGGGAATTCGCGGCGTTCTTTTCGCGCCCCTTTTGCACGGCAGCTTCGCGCACATTGTCTCGAACAGCCTGCCATTCCTGTTCCTTGGGTGGCTCGTGATCCTCCGCGATCCGCGTCACTTTCTACCGGTGACGTTGATCGCTATGGTCGGTTCGGGAATGATGGCGTGGGTCTTCGGTGCTCCTGGATCGGTTCACATTGGCGCGAGCGGTGTGATCTTTGGTTATCTCGGGTTCCTAATGCTGAGCGGATGGTTCGCGCGGAGCTTCGGCAGCATCGCTCTCAGCATACTTGTTATCGTCCTGTGGGGCGGGATGGTCGTTGGAGTGATACCGGGCACCACCGGTGTGAGCTGGCAGGCGCACCTCGGTGGCCTGATCGCCGGAGTTTACGCTGCGCGCTACTATCGTAGCACGCGCATCGAGAGCGTATCGACGGCCTGAGCAAGCGGTCTGCCCGACCAATTTCAAGTATCTTCAGCTACATGATCGTCCATCTAGTCGACGGCACGTACGAGCTGTTCCGGCAGTTTTACGGAATTCGCCGATTTTCAAAGACTGACCCGCCACTCGGCGCGGTCCTGGGCGTCGTCCGGACCGTTGTCCACATGCTCGAAACCGGTGCGACTCACATCGGCGTGGCGACTGATCATGTGATCGAGTCGTTTCGCAATGATTTGTGGGATGACTACAAGACCGGGAAGGGAATTGAGCCGGTGTTGTTCAGGCAGTTTCATCCGCTCGAGGATGCTCTCGTCTCGATGGGTGTTGCGACGTGGCCAATGGTCGAGCTCGAGGCAGATGACGCTCTCGCGTCGGCAGCTCATCTCGCGGCCCTCGACGAGCGTGCCGAAAAGGTATGCATCTGGACGCCCGACAAGGACCTCTCGCAGTGTGTCGTCGGCGAACGCGTTGTCCAGGTGGACAGAAAGAGCGGACAAATCCGGGATGAAGCCGGGGTGATCGCTAAGTTTGGCGTTGCTCCAGAATTCATCGCCGACTATCTCGCAATCGTCGGTGACACGGCCGATGGATATCCCGGAATAGCGGGCTGCGGCCCGAAGACGGCAGCGAGACTGATAGAGAAAAACGGACATCTCGAGGATTTTCCACCCGAGGCACTCGGCGGAAATCTCAAGGCGGCGCTTCTTTTCAAGAATCTCGCGACATTGCGAACCGATGCGCAGCTCTTCGAGAAGGTCGATCAGATCGAATGGACCGGTCCAACCGATTCGTTCACAGAAACGGCCGAGAAGATTGGAGATCCCGGTTTGGTCGATCGTCTGGCGAAGGTAACGGCAGCGCACTAGCCCAAGATGCACGCTCCGAAGCGGATTCTCCTTGCCGATGCCGACGCGTTTTATGTCGCGGTCGCGCGCATGGTCGATCCGGACGGAGCGGGGAAGGAACCTCTTCTAATAGTAGGAGGGTCGCGCGAGAGCAGAGGCGTGGTGTGCTCCGCATCGTGGGAGACACGAAAATTCGGTGTTCGATCGGCCATGCCGATCTCCCGGGCGTTGCGGCTGTGTCCGGATGCTATGTGCGTCCCCGTTCCCAGAAAGGCCTGCTCGACCAAGAGCGGCGAGATTCGCCATGTGCTCGAGCGCTTCGCACCGATGGTCGAGGGCGCCAGCATCGACGAGTGGTATCTCGATCTGGGTGGAACGGAGGGTTTGTATCACGACGAGCATCTCGCTAAAACAGCGCATCGAACTCGAACGGCCGTGAGGGATGAAACGGGCCTGTCGATCTCGATCGGCGGGGGAACGAACAAGCTTGTCGCGAAAATGGCAGTCGAGCGCGCAAAGCCGAAGCCGGGAACGGGAGCCGACGGAGTTCACATTGTCGAGCCAGGTAAAGAGGCCGAGTTCCTTGCGACGTTCACGCTCGCGGAGATTCCGCTGGTCGGTCCGAAATTCCAGGAGCGTCTCGCAGCTCTCGGAATGACGAATGTCCCTGACGTTCTTCAGTACGACGTGCCAACGCTGAGGAAATGGCTTGGCGCGCGCGAAGCCGAATGGCTGTGGGATCGCGTTCACGGCATCAGCCACGCCGTGCTTGAGACACACGGCGAGGCGAAGAGCATAAGTCGCGATGAGACTTTCGCGGAGGACCTTCGTGACGACAAGGAGATCGAGCGGGAGCTGCTCGCGCTTGTCACTCGCGCGGCGTACGACCTGCGGAGCGACGGATTGACCGTACAGACGGTCACCGTACGCATCCGCGATATGGATTTCCGCACGAGGTCCGCGCAACGAACGATGTCGCAGCCGGTGGTAGCTGACCGCGTGATTCTCCAGACTGCGAGGGAGCTTCTCGCAAAGCTGCGTCGAGCGCGGCGAGTGCCGGCAAGGCTTCTCGGTGTGCAGCTGTCATTGCTCGCCCAGGATCCGGAAGCCGATCAGCTGGCCTTGTTCGCGGCCGGCGCGAGTAAGGCAGAGGAAACCGACCGCGACCGCAGGCTGGCCAAGGCGGTGGATCGGGTGAGAGAGAAGTTCGGGCCAAAAGGAATTCTGCCTGCCGCATTGACGCGGGATTCGGATTGATGGCGTCGCGGTGGTTTCTATAAAAACCGCGTTCAATATCTTTCATTGATGCCATCAGGCCCCTTGCGCCGTCGCCGAACAGGCCGTCCTGCGCGAAAACACCAGGAGCATACGTCACAGCCGACGTCGCGAAATGCCTACGTCGAGACGCGCGAATGGCTACTCAAAACGCACGGTCCGATATGCGCCTACTGCGAGCGGAAGGTTCGCCAGAACCTCATCACTCTCGATCACGTCACTCCTCGAAAGGGAAAGACGGCATACGACCGTCGCGACAACCTCGTTCTCGCCTGTCCTGCGTGCAACATCGAGAAGGCCGACAAGTCGTTCCTGGCTTTTCTTCTCGCCAGGAAATCACGCGCGGCTTCGGTGCTTCGCTACGGCAATCACTTGAGCGGGATGCTGATCAAGCTGGCAAGCGAGATCGCCGGGCCCGACGCAACTGCGCGCGCCGCTCGGCTTGCCGATCCGGACTAT
>JBDSBT010000143.1:0-12833 GCA_039921425.1 Gemmatimonadaceae bacterium
AGCGAGAGCGCGGTCATGATAACCTTCAGCAAATCCAACTCCTTCTCTACCGATAACTACAGGCAACAAGCCAGCAAGGTTCCAAGTAATTCGAAACAATTGACTACGATTGTCGCGCGGGGCATACCAAGAGGGTGACGACCGGTTTTAGGGTGAGTCACGCCTTCCATACTAAATAAGGAATATTTTGTTTAGCGCCATCCTTTTTTTGTACGGATATAGGAGGGAAACGGATGCCTATCCGGCGTGGGTCTGCTCTCATGTGGTTTCGGTCTCGCCGCGTCGATCCATGGCCACGAAGGCACTAAGGACACGAAAGGGAAATTGAATTGATCCATCGTACCCGCCGCTTTGCATCGGTCGCCAACCACCTGGTTCACGGATTTGACGCGTGCAACGGATCACGGACAGAACCGGTTCCGGACTCTGAAGGCGTTCCGTTGGTTGTTTAGGGAACTACGTAGAGGACGGTTGACCAAAACCTTTATCCTTTCTCGTCGTTCCGTGTTCTTCGTGTTCTTCGTGACTTCGTGGCCGAGAACCAACTGGCGTGGAAGAGAAGGCGGTTCGACACGAGAGGACTCGAGGGGCAACCCCCCTCCCAGAATCCGTGACTAATTTCCTGACGGGATGCAAACCGACCAGCTAGAGCTTCAGCGCGCCATGAAAGGCGATGAGGCGGCGATGAGGGCCCTCTGGGTCCGACACTCGCCGCACATCGATGCCGTTGTCGGCCGCCTATGCGGCGACCACGACGTCGCCGCTGACGTTGCCCAGGAGGTCTGGATCCAGATTTTCAGAGCCCTTCCAGGGTACCGGGGTGACTCCCAGTTCGGGACATGGGCTCACCGGATCGCAGTGAACAGGACGCTCAACGCGCTTCGGAAGATCAAGAGAATCTCGAAGATCGAAACGGAGATCGAGGACGACAGCGCTTTCGTCGAAGGTGACAGCGACCGGACGTTCCTCGCGGAATCGATAGAAGAGGCGATGGCTCAGCTGTCGCCGGGCGCACGGACGGTGTTCGTGCTTCACGATGTTGAAGGTTATACGCATGACGAGATTGGAACCGAACTGGGAATCACATCGGGCGGATCCAAGTCTCAATTGTTCAAGGCACGCGCCAAGCTTCGCCGGCTGTTGGCGCATTTGGTCGATGACTCAACTGCCGGCGCAGGACGGACCCATGTTGCCCCTATCTGAAAACGCACTGGATGAAAAGGTCGCCCGCGAGCGCGAGCGACAATTCCCACCACTAACTGACTGGGGCTCGCTGAGCGCGCGACTGCGCTCGGAAGGTCTTATGCAGTCGCCACCGATGACCGCGCGATTCACGGCCAGCAAGTGGATGCAGATCGCAGCCGCAGTTACGCTGGTGTTCGGCGGAGCGGCGGTTGGTCGCATGACAGCCGGCGGCGCTCCTGCTGGAAGCATGGAGCCGGTGGCTGTTCAATCGACGAACGACGGGTCGCAGTCTGGAGTGACGCCGGTATCTACGCAGCGGGATCCCGCAGCTGGTGCCGAGGAGGGTGCCTCGTTGGCATCGAACAGCGCTCCGTTCCAGTCGCCTGAAGAAGCGTGGGATGTTCTCAATCGCTCCGGCGCTGAATACCAGCGTGCGTCGGCGTATCTGTCGTCAACTGGCAACACGCAGACGATGCCCACTGCGCCGGCCCAGTACAGAACGCGTCTCGCCGCGCTCGACAACGTGATGAGCGAGATGCGTGGCGCGCTCAAGGAAGCACCGCAGGATCCGGTAATCAATCAGTACTATCGCGCCACTGTTGGCGTGCGTGAAGCAACTCTGCGTCAGCTCGGGACGACTCTCCCCGCCGGCGCTCAGCTCAGCCGATACTAGTGAAAGGGATGCAGGGAATGCGGGTCACTCGATCAATTGCAGTCGCGACGGTCGCGTTTCTTTCGGTTGCGCTACTTGCGGTCGCGCCGATGGCGCGGGCTCAGGAAACACAGTCGAAAGGCTGGGTTGGAATCGTCATCACCACCGGTATCGGTCAGACAGACCGAAACGGCTCGATGATATTCAACGACTATCCGGTTATCGAATCGATCGAACCTGGATCCCCCGCTGAGCGGGCGGGTTTGCTGGCGGGTGATCTAATTGTTTCGATCAACTCGCAAGACATGAAAAAGAATCCAGTTCCTCCGCGGGCAATGCTGGAGCCGGGACAGAGAGTTCTGTTCAGGTACCGTCGCAACCATGCGATCAAGTCTACGTCGGTTCTCATCGAGCCACGGCCGGCTGGAAACCCGCAGACCCTGGCGCTGTCGATCATCGGCTCTGTTCCTGGTCAGGGGCGCTCGGAAGCTGGCCCGAACCAGCAACGGGTCACCATCGGGCAGTCTGCCAGGCCGATGGTTGAGATCAGTCCGCTAGCGATGCCGACAGGCACGCCGAGCATCGGAATATTCGGCGCGTTGCTGACTCAGCTGAACGCGGATATGCGGGACGCGCTGAGCGTGAAGGGGAATGGGTTGTTCGTGATCAACGTCGAGATGGACAGTCCGGCAGGTGAAGCAGGACTCAAGAGCGGCGACGTGATTCTCAAGGCGGGTGGGGAAGCGATTGGAAATCCGGCCGAGCTCATCCGCATCATGCGGGCGGCAACCGAGAATAACGTGAGACTTCAGCTCATTCGCAAACGCAAGCAGCAAATCGTAACGCTGCGCTGGTAGAGACGGGTAAATCTCTCTGGGTTTCTTCAGTCCAGCTGGCGCGACTCAGGAATTAACGACGCATGAATCGCTAGGGCCGCGATAGCTCCATCCGAAGCCGCAGCGATGGCAAGCTGCGGTCCCGGAACGATATCCCCCGCCGCGAATACATTGCGAACCGAAGTGTGATAGTGATCGTCGATGACGATCAGCCCGCCGTCGTCACGTTTGCATTTGAGCTGAGCGCCTAGATCGTCGGCCGGATACTGGCCGACTGCAAAGAAGAGTCGCTGGCAGTCGAGCTGCATTCCGCCCGCGAGAGTGACGCACCGAATCTCGCGATTCTCTGACGAGACTTTTTCGATCTTCGCGTCGAGCACCGGAATGTTGAGCGCCTTCAGCTTGTCGAGGTGCTTTGGCTCGATGTTTGGCGTCTCGCCATTGGTGCAGATGACGATTTCGTGCGTCCAGTTTGCGAGCGAAAGCGCCATGCCAACTGCCTTGCGTCCTGCTCCGACGACGACGGTCTTGCAGTCCTTCGCATCGTAACCGTCGCAGTCCGGGCAGACGTGAACTGTTTCGCCGTAACAGTCGGCGAGCCCGGCAATGCGCGGCCAGATATCCCTGATTCCAATCGCAAGGAGCAGTCGCCGGGACTGAATCGCCTCGCCCGATTGAAGTGTGAGAACGAATCTCTCGCTGTTGACGTTGTCCACCTTGTCAACGATTGCGCTTAGCAGCTTCGCACCGAAATGTTCGGCGTCTTCGCGACCGCGTTTTCGGAGGTCGGGAGACTTGACTCCGTGTGAGCCAAGGAAGCCGTTGATGCCGCGGGTCTCCCAGTTGCGCGGGTCGCCGGAATCGACGAGCACGACGGAGTGCAGGTACCGCGCGAGCCAAAGCGCAGCCGAGAGTCCCGCAGGCCCCCCGCCGACGATGGCTACGTCGTAAACGTCTTTGTCTTCTGTTTTGGTTGCGGTCATGACGCCCAATGGGTGCAAGAAGAATTCCGGTTGTGTTTGTTCATTCCTCGAGAAACTTCTCCACCCGACCAAAGAAATCTTCGGGCGCTTCCCAGAACGGGAGATGACCGGCGTGAGGAATCAGGGCAAGCTCGGACCATGGAATGAGATCGTGGAGCTGGCGAGCGACGGAAACGTCGAGCAGGTCGTCCTCACCGTGGACGATGAGAGTCGGGACGCCGATCGAGCGAATGATCGAAGACCAGTCGTACCCTTCTCGGCGAAGGCGGGAAGCGACTGCTGCACCGGTGGGGCTATCGGCACGGGGTGATGAGAAGATTGCCCCGAACTCGCGATCGGAAAACCAGGCCGGGTAGAGAGCGGAAGTGTAGGCCGCGTGGGCGGCTATGTCACCGGTCTCGAGATTCGCTGGATCTAGTCGTTCGAGAAGGGCTTTTCGTTCGCCAGTAAGTCGGGCGAGTGCTCCGGAGTGCAGTCGCGACAGCCAATCGCTCGTTGGGCCAACGGCGTCAACCAGTACGAGCTTTTCGACTTCTTCCTGATCGCCTGCTGTCGATAGCATTGCGACTCCGCCGCCCCACGAGTGGCCCAGCACGTTCCAGCGATCGATGTGGAGTGCACGCCGGATGGGTGCGACGTCGCCGGCATCATACTCGATACGCGCAGTTCGTGCGGCCGGGGGTTGCTGAGATTTTCCTCTCCCGCGTTGGTCGAAGAAAATGAGCTGCCGATTCGCAGCGAGAGGGGCGAGGGCCGGCCAGAGGACGTCGTGGCCGAAATGGAGGCCACCGTTAATGCAGAGAAGCGGAGTCCTTTCTTCGATTGTCGGGCTTTTGAAAACCGCGAACTCGAGGCCCCTCGCGCTTAACCTTATCTCGCTTAGAGGAGGCGATTTTTTTTGCTTTCTTCTGAAAGCGAGG
Organism: Gemmatimonadaceae bacterium; assembly: GCA_039921425.1. Lineage (GTDB taxonomy): Bacteria > Gemmatimonadota > Gemmatimonadetes > Gemmatimonadales > Gemmatimonadaceae > UBA4720. Next base: position 4,577 of record JBDSBT010000143.1, read on the forward strand.
AAGCGTTCTCTTGCGGAGCCGTGATGAGCGTCGGGCACAGCGGGTAAGGTAACCGAGTGTCGTTAACGGCTGACTGCTACAAGCCGTTACGGTTTTAGCAGAATTTTTCCCGCTGTCTTTCGCGATTCAAGTAGCGCGTGAGCGGCACCGGCGTCGGACAGCGGGAAAGTTTGTTCGATTCGTACTTTCAGCTTCCCGGATGCGACGGCATCCAGAACTGCGTTTGCCCGTAAGAGCAGGTCGTTTCGTGTCGCGACATAGTGCGGGAGCATTGGACGCGTCAAGTACAGCGAACCCTTACGTGCAAGCAGCAGCGGATCGATGGGCGGGACGGGGCCGCTCGAATTGCCGTACAACACCAGCATTCCCAGTGGTGACAGGCAATCCAGGCTTTTCTCCCAGGTAGTCTTTCCAACCGAATCGTAGACGACCTTCACGCCAGCGCCGTTCGTGAATCCACTTATCTCCACTGCAAAATCTTTCTTCGTGTAGTCTACGATCGCTTTCGCGCCTGCTGCCATGGCGAGCTCGGCCTTTGCATCGGTCGAAGCGGTTCCGAAAACTCGAGCGCCAATTTGCGACGCAATCTGACAAAAGAGGAGACCTACGCCTCCAGCCGCGGCATGGATGAGACAGTCATCGCCCGAGCGCAGCCGATAAGTGCTCGTCGCCAGGTAATGCGCGGTCATTCCCTGAAGCATCACGGCTGCCGCCTGGTCAGTGGTCACGCCCTCCGGTATCTTCACGAGCCGCTCCACGGGGACAGTCGCGAGCTCAGCGTACGCGCCCGGGGATCCCTGCCACGCGACGCGATCGCCTACCTTGAAGTCGAAAATGGATTCTGCACCGAGCGCGATGATCGTTCCCGCGGCCTCTCCGCCCGGGATCATTGGGAGCGACATCGGATACAGGCCCGTTCGCTGATAAACTTCGATAAAGTTGACGCCAGCTGCCTCGACCTTTACGACCACCTCATTCGGTCCGGCGACTGGATCGGGTACATCCGCGATGCGTAGAACTTCGGGTCCACCAGTCTGTTCGACTCTGATCGCCTTCATTTGCTATTCTCCATGGTGCTGCTTTGTGCCGCGGTGTCGCCCTAATGGAGCTGAGCTATGCATCCTCTCGGCCAACGCCATCTATCGCGAGCACGAGATCCGGTCCAAAAGCGAGCGATGGAGTCTTGAATCCCGGGGAAGCTTTGCCGGCGAGGGTTCGACGAACACATTCGATCGCAGTACGAACAGTTAGCTCGTACCCTTCAGGGCCAGAAAGCCGAGCCGCGAAACTGTTACCGTTGTCATCCGACGCCTCGGCCCAGAAGCGACTTCGTCCTCGCTCGCGCTGTTGCTCGTTCGGTCCGGGCGAGCCGCTCTTCGCTTTCGACTGAAGCCATCCGTTGAATGGTTGACGGCTGAGAACCGGGAGAAACGTTCGACCGTATTTCAGCAGCTTTCGCATTCCGTCGGGGATCATCATGTAGACTTCAACGTCCGGAATTCCCGTGCTGTAGAACGCGGTCGCGACGTCGCCCCATGGCATCGTGGTGACTTGCACTGGCTTTTTGTCGAAGACCACCGTGCGGCTCTTCCACGCCGATGGAACGCGAACGATCGCGCCACCCCGCCGAACCGCTCCGCCGTTTCCGATGTTCTGAATCGAAGTGAGCATCGTGCCACGGGAGATCTTGCCAACACCCTGAATCGCAATGACAAGTTTCATGGCAGTCGGAAGCCGGCTGGCGACATAAGCCGCCAGACAATCGCTCGGCACGACGTCGAAGCCGACACCGGGCAACAACATGACGCCGTCTTTCTCCGCTGTCCTTGACTTTCGCGCCATCATTTCGAAAACGGTTATCTCGCCAGTGATGTCGAGGTAATGCGCGCCGTTTCGGATGCACGCGTCAGCGACCTGCTTTGCTGTGTGAGAGAAAGGACCAGCGCAGTTCAGAACCGTACGGTTCATTTCGGGAAGGGCATTGATGGCCGCATCGAGCGTTTTTGCATCGTCCACGCTGGCGATTCGATGCTCCAGCTCGAGCTCAATGCCGAGTGCGCCGACGGTTGCGAGACTTCTTCCCGAAAGAATTGGACGGAGACCGATTGAAGCGGCCCGCCGGGCAATCAACTCGCCAGTGTATCCCGATGCGCCATAAAGCAGGAAGTCGCCGGCGATCATTCTTTTCTCCCGGACATATGCGAATGCAGCGTTGCGATGTCGGCGGGAGTGTCGATGTCGATCGCAGCGTTGCCGATGCTGATTGTGGTGACATCACCAGGGCGTGAGCGAAGCCAGCTCCCGGCGCCCTCATCTCCCTTCAGCCTCATGAGATCGTCGAAGTGCTCGGCACCAAACACGGCTGGCACCCCGGCAATATCATCATACGCGGCTGCGACAATGCGATGACCGCTCTCAAATGCATCGAGAAGCTTTCGAAGACTGGCGGAGTCGATAAGGGGCTGGTCGGTGGTCATCACCAGGACCCCCTCCAGGCGCAGCTTCATAGCCGCATTCAGTCCCGCGACCAGCGACGAAGCAAGTCCCGCTTTCCAATCAGGGTTAAGTGCCGTCGCCACGTTGGTGAGATTGCTCACGGCTGCCGTGACTTTCTCGGCGAGTGCGCCGACGACAACTATGATTTCGTCCGAGCCTGCATTTTTTGCGGCAAACACCGCGCGACGGACGAGCGGCTGTCCATATAGCTCGATGAGTTGTTTGGGTTTACCAAGCCGCGTAGACGATCCCGCAGCGAGGATGATGGTGCCGATTCGCTGATCCGGGCGCTTACTCAGTCCGCGCTCACGCTGGTCGGTCTGCCGGCGGGCTCATGAAGCGGCGCGTTACGATCGCGTAGATGCCCACTGCCGCGGCCACTCGTGACGGCCGACACTTCGGCGATGACGGACAATGCGATGGCGTCTGGTCCGTCGCCGCCGAGATCGAGCCCGATTGGACCAAATACCGAATTTCTCGATGGAGCTGAGTTCGCATTCATCGCAGCAATCTCGGCGAACATTCTTTCAGTGCGCGCCTGGGGACCAAGAATTCCGATGTAAGCGACGCCCGACTCAAGCAGCGATCGAACGTACTCGAGATCGCGCGCGTAATGGTGAGACATTACGACTGACGCCGTATGCGGCGTGAGAGCGACCGATTCTTTAAGCTTCGAGGAATCCGCGCATTCGACGACTTTGGCTTCAGGAAATCGATCGACAGGCGCGTGCGCGACAGGCCTGTGATCGACAACCGTCACATCCCAGCCGAGCTGCGTTGCAAACCGTACGAGGGGCACAGCGTCGGGCCCGCTACCGCAAATGACCAGGGGAACGGCCGGCGTAACAACTTCGAATGCGACCTGCACGCTCTCGACTTCGGTGATGAGTCCGCGTCGTCCGGCGGCGAGTGCATCGTCCGTTGACGCTTTTGCGCGGTCGAGGATCGATCCATCACCCCAATCGCCGATTGTCTTTACAGCATCGCTCGTCAAAAGTGCGTGTGCGCCGACTCCCGGCGATCCGTTTCCAAATTCACCGATACCGATCACCGTTGCGAGAACAGAGCGCGAATCTTTGTGAAGGGCTCTTGAGAGAAGGGCAGCGACTGCACGCGCCTGCGTCGAAGTGAGCGGCTCGAGCAACACGTCTATCAGGCCGTTGCAGCCGAGTCCGAGGCCCCAGGCAGCGTCATCATCGGCGCGCGTGTCGTAAGTCACGACCCTGGCATTGCGCGTTTCATGAACCTTGCGCGCCTGTTCGGCGAGATCGGTCTCTAGACAACCGCCGCTGACGATGCCGACCGTCGAGCCGTCGATACGCACTACCATTCTCGCGCCGACGCCACCGTAGCTCGACCCCGTTACGCGAACGACCGTTGCAAGAACAACTGAATCCCCTGCTTTTCCGCAGGCATTCAGTGCATCGACAATCGCGCGGTGCGTAGTCATCTATTTCAATGTAAGAGGACGCGCGGGTCAGTCCAGCTACGCGTCCGCCAATTCACCCGCAGCGGCAATTATGCGAGACCAGACATCGTCCAGATGCCTTTCCTCCGTCAGCAGATTGCCGACGCCAATACGCATCGCAACTAGTCCGTTCAACCTGGTGTGGGTGATGTAGGCACGACCACTGTCGTTCACTTTCTGGACGATCTCTTCGTTGAGCCGGTCGATCTTCGCACCATCTGCCAATTCAGGAAGGAAACGAAATGCAACGACTCCCATCAACTGAGGCGCAGCGAGCTCGAACAACGGGTTGCCTGAAACGAGGCGAGCGAAATGCGCAGCCAGGCGACAGTTCTCACGGATTCTCGATTCGATCCCCGAGCGTCCAAATGCGCGGAATGTCATCCACGCCTTGAGCGCGCGAAACCGCCGGCCCAGCTGGTAGCCATAGTCCATGTAGTTGATGGCGCCGCCGGAAGCGTCGAGCTTGAGATACTCGCGCGTCAACGAAAATACTTCGCGGAGCAAATCGGGCTTTCGAACGTACAGCGTGCTGAAGTCGAGCGGGACGAAGAGCCATTTATGAGGATTGAGAACGATCGAGTCAGCGTGCTCGGCTCCGTCGAACGCATACCGGCCTTCCTGAAGAATTGCGAACGGTCCTCCATAGGCGGCATCGATGTGAAGCCAGACATCATGTTCGCGACATACTTCACTGATTGCAGCAACCGGGTCGATGCTCGCAGTCGATGTCGTTCCGACCGTAGCAACAACCGCGAGAGGAACGAACCCGTCGCGGATGTCGGTGTCGATCGCATTGCGCAATGCGCTCACGTCAAGGCGAAAGCTGTTATCACACGGAACGTGCACGACATTCTCCTCGCCGAAGCCGAGGACGATCGCAGCTTTCTCAAGCGAGCTATGCGCCTGATCGGACGAGTAGAGCCGATACCTCGGCAAATCGTTTCTGCCGAACATGCCTCGCCCGCGGATGTCGCCGCCCTTGCCCTCACGAGCCGCTGCCATTGCGTGCAGAACGCCGGTAGATGCGGTGTCGTACACTAGTCCCGTGAACGATTCAGGGAGCCCCACCATCTGTCGAATCCAGTCGAGAACGACCATCTCGAGCTCAGTTGCAGCCGGAGAGGTTCGCCACGTCATGGCGCTCACGTTCAATGCGGCCGCAGCGATCTCGCCGAGCAGCGCCGGCCCGTTGCTGGTGCTTCCGAAGTATGCGACGAATTTCGGATGTCCCCAGTGCAGAATGCCCGGCATGACGACTGCATCAAGGTCGCCGAGGATGCGGTTCATTGGCTCCGCGTTCTCGGGCACGGAAGAGGTCGTCAAGCGCGTGGTGTCACCCGGCGATACCATCGGAGCTATCGGGAGTCGCTCGATGTTTTCCCGGTAGTCGGCGGCCCAGTCCGCCATTCTGTGCAGGTTTTCGCGAAGGACCGCGGGGCTCATGTCGCCAAGGGGTCCCAGTGGTGCATCGATATCGAGGAGCTTTGACACGGGCACGTCTGTTGCCCGAACGTTCATCATGGGTAACGAGGATGTTGAAGGCCTGACATACATACTCCCGATAAAAGCGTCATCACCACCAACGGCGGAGCTGACGCTCTATTTACAGCAGCTTGGTGCAATTCCCGGCATCGAGCTGATCGTCGTCGATGGTTCGTCACCCGAAATGTTCGAAGCTCATCGCCGAGCTTTCGGCGCATCGGTTCGGCATGTCGCTCCCGATTCGGACCTCGCGACTCCGATGGGGAAAGTCGGTGGAGTGCTCACTGGCGTTCGATTGGCATCCCACGAGAGAATGATCATCGCCGACGACGATATTCGCTACGACTCGACCGGGCTCGATTCCGTCTCCGCTCAGCTTCTCACTGTAGATGTGGTCCGTCCGCAGAACCATTTCGATCCGCTGCCGTTTCACGCTCTATGCGATTCGGGGCGCATTCTTCTCAATCGCATGTCCGGCGGCGACTGGCCCGGCACGCTTGGCGTGAGACGATCGGCGCTCCGACGAACCAATGGATACGACGGCAGCGCGATGTTCGAGAATCTCGAACTGGTGCGAACGGTCGAAGCGTCCGGTGGATCTGAAATCGTGCGGCCCGACATCTACGTTATGAGAAGACCGTCTACCGCCCGTCATTTCTGGTCGCAGAGAGTGCGACAGGCGTACGATGAAATCGCGCGGCCCGCTCGGCTGGCGATCCAGCTTGCGATTCTTCCGCTGACCGTCGCGCTTACAGTGAGGAGAGAAGGGCTCGCCATTGGCGCGTTGATCGTTAGCATTATCGCAATTGCCGAAGCAGGGCGCCGCCGGGCTGGAGCCACTCGCTTCTTTCCCTTCGCGGCGTCGCTTCTCGCACCTGCATGGGTGGCCGAGCGCGCGGTGTGCAGCTGGATTGCAGTGGGATCGAGAGTGTTCCTTGGTGGCGTATCGTATCGCGGACGAATTCTTCGTCACGCAGCTACACCGATGCGGGTTCTTCGAAAGCGTTTTGAGGAAAACCGGCTGCCTCTTACGGAGAAAGCAGCTCAAGGTCGATCGGCTTGAAAGTGCCGTTGTTCGACAGCTCGGCCGAACATGCGGTAATCCCCACAACCATGTCCATCTCGGCTTGGAGAAGCAGGTAATCGCCAGCGCGAGACTTTGGCGGGCCGATGACCAACTTCCCAGACGGCTGCACTTCGACGTTCATGAAGATGTTGAGCGTAGTTGGAATAGTGTCCGGCGCAATTCCGAAAGCCGAAAGATTTTTCGCGAGGTTCTCGAAGCAGCTCGGGTGATAGCCAGCCGTTCCATAGATGATGGAGAACGTCTCTGGACTGCACGGAGTGAGCAGAAAATCGTGATGACCGACGGTGTCTTCGACGATCCTCCACATCGGGCGGCTCCGGTTGGAGTAGAGAACGTGGCCGGTGGTGAGATAAATCGTGTTCGCGTAGTCGATGGTTCGACCTGATGACAACCACTCCGACGTATCGTCGAGCGAGAACGACGTGAGGTCTGAAACCTGCTCGCCATCTGGATCAATGATCTTGAGCGCCTGGCCGTTGCGGACAATTAGCGCGGTTCCGGTTTGGGGCTCGAGATGCCGCGATTCATCGATGATCATTTCCGGCGGGGCTGAAACGGGCAGCGCCATTCGGGATCAGCTGCCTTCCCGGAGTATTGCTGGGCTTCGGACCTTGCACCAAAATCGGCGAGGCTCGCGTTCGGCGCTTCCTGTAACGCCAGATCGCGCTCCCTGATTGCCGAACGCAGGCGATCGAATCGACCTTCCTGCCGAAGCCGGTCGAATTGCGCGTGCGGATTGAACACAAGTGCTGACCTCGAAAACCGACGTGCTATCCGCGAGCTACCGGGGTGCAATCCGACAACGAAAAAGGCCCGACCCGAAAAACTGAACCCGAAATTCGAATCTTCCGGATTCGAGCTGACTGTTGCGTCCCACTCAGTTTCCGTGTCAGTGTCGTGGAGACTCTGGAGCTGTGACCAAAGTGAGCGCTCGAACGAGCCTTCGGACAAGGGCGGTCGTCCTCTGAAGACTGCTACAAATGCAACGAATGACTGGCCGTCGAGCCGTACCGTCGACGCGAACGAACGGAGATCATTCGCCAATTCTGCCGTCGCAGATTCGGAGCCGAGCGAATCGTACGCACCCAACGTGTAACCGCGCTGGCGAACGAGTCCCTTGCCGGCGAGGCATGGGAACACGGGTTGTTCGACGAAGCTCCGAAACTCGTCCTCGACAGAAACTCTGTTCAAAGGAACATGTTCCTGACCCAGTTCGGGCTGAGATACACTTCCATCAACCCTGGGTCGAATTCGAGCATCCGTAACGCCGTCAGACTGCTGATTCCAAGTTCGAGCCATTGCTTCGCGGGCGTGGCCCTGGTGCTGTAGGGGAGCACGGATCCGTGGTACCTGTGGCGTGAATCGTTGGACTTTAGCGCGATGACGTTCTCCTTCGCTCGCTTTCGCCACATCCCGAGCCAACCTTTGGGTGGGCGCGTTCTGGTTGCCGCGGCACTCATGCCGAGATGTTCCGCCCACAGCTTCGATCGAAGTGACGACACAAAGCCATTAGGAGCCACATCGTCGCATCCATCGCGGACAATCGCGTTCAAATCAAAATTCCTGACGTCGCGAAATAGCCGGCGCGCCACCGGCCCCGCGAAATCGTCCCCATACGAATGAAGTGAGACGCCATCGAGATTGGCTGATCCCACCATCGCCCAGTTGTCGTCCACAACCATGACCTTGCTGTGAACGAAAATCTGACTGGCCGATTCGAT
>JBDSBT010000144.1:0-4512 GCA_039921425.1 Gemmatimonadaceae bacterium
CCGCTAGACCTGTGCTGAAATCCCGGCCAGCCGCTCTGCAGCCTTCTCCAGAGTCTCGGGCTTTTTGCAGAACGCGAAACGCGTGACTGTCTCGCCCATCTTCGGGTCGCTGTAGAAACTCGTCCCCGGAACTGTCGCAACGCCGACCTCTTTTGCCAGCCAGATCGCGAACTCGACTCCCCGCAGGTCACTTAGCTCAGTGAAGTCGGCAAGGATGTAGTAGGCGCCTTCCGGCGCACAAAACTTGAATCCCGCCTCTCTCAATGCACTGACCATCACTTCGCGACGCTCTCGATACTCGCGCGCGATCGTGTTGTAATAATCCGTCCCGAACGCCATTCCGATCGCTCCCGCCGCCTGCAACGGTGCCGGAGCTCCAACGGTGAGAAAATCGTGGACCTTCCTGATCGGCGACGAAAACTCGGCCGGCGCGATGGCATACCCGAGCCGCCAGCCGGTGCAACTGAACGTCTTCGAGAGTCCGGAGATGGTCACCGTTCGCTCTCGCATTCCGGGCCACGTTGCGAGGACGTGATGGCTGCCGGCGTAAATGATGTGCTCGTAAATCTCGTCCGTGATTGCAATCACATCATGCTTCTGGCACAGCTCTGCAATCAGAGAGATTTCGTCGCGGGTGAAGACGCGCCCGGTCGGATTGTGCGGTGTGTTGACGACGATCGCCCGCGTCTTGTCCGAGAACGCAGCGCGCAACTTTTCCGGATCGAGCTTCCACTCCATTCCTTCGAGCGGAACGAACACCGGCTTCGCACCAGCGAGGATCGCATCGGGCCCGTAGTTCTCGTAGAACGGCTCGAAGATGATGACCTCGTCGCCGGGGTTGATCAGCGCAAGAAACACCGCCGCCATCGCTTCCGTAGCACCGCAGGTGACGGTGATGTCTCGGTCCGGATCTACATCCATTCCATACCATCTTCGATATTTCTCGGCAATCGCGAGACGAAGCGCCGGAGTTCCCCAGGTAATCGCGTACTGATTGATGTCGCCGTGAATCGCCGCGCACGCCGCATCCTTCATCGGCTCGGGCATTGGGAAATCCGGAAATCCCTGGGCGAGATTGATCGCGCCATGCTGATTGGCGACGCGGGTCATCTCGCGAATGACGGACTCCTTGAAGGTCGAAGCGCGGTGCGCAGTTTTGATCATTCCCGTATCGGATGGTGTCATTGAAACCTACGACTCATTTGAGTTTGCAGGAATTCAGTCGTCCCCACCCTTGCGACTTGCGATAAGTAACCCACGCGATTATATATCATGGTATATATCACTCAGAGCAAAGTGTCATGGTCAGGAAAGCCACAAAATCGTACACAAGGGCAAAGGCATCACCGAAGTCGGTGCGGGAGCCAGCAGTGGCCGATATCGCCAGTTCAGGTTTACGCAGGGCTTCGCTGTTCATGAACGGCCGGAGCCAAGCGGTACGACTGCCGAAAGAGTTTCGGTTCGACGGCGATCATGTATTCGTGAAGCGCGACGGTGATCGAATTATTCTGATGCCTTACGACGACAGGACTGCACGTATCCTGGCCGCCTTTGGGTCAGCCCCCGACTTTCCGGATCGCGATCAAGGCTCGCCGCAAGACCGCCCTGAACTCGACGAGTTTTTCAGGTGAATCTGCTCGACACCAACGTCTGCGTTGATGTGCTGCGGGGTACCCACCCAACCCTTGCGCGACGGATCGCAGCCGTAGGTGCCGATCAGATTGCAGTTTCTGCAATTACGGCAGGTGAGCTTTTCACCGGAGCTCTGAAGAGTTCCCGGGTGGCGGAGAGCATTCGCCTTACCGAACTCCTGCTTTCCGGGATGACAATCTTTGACTTCAACGCCGAAGCGTCGAGAACCTACGGATTGATTCGATCACGGCTAGAACAAAGAGGGCAAAAAATCGGTGATATGGACACGTTGATCGCAGCTCATGCGGTTACGCTCGATGCGGTCCTGGTGACGCGCAACACGCGGGAATTTTCTCGGGTGGAAAATCTTCAAATCGAGGACTGGACGCGCTAGTTAGCGTCCGCCGAGCTTCGCCAGCGCGGCCCTGATCAACTCCGCTGCTGACAATCCTCCGCCACCCGCGTCGAGCGCCGCACGAACCCCGCGCTCCGCATCGACGGTGGTGTATCCAAGAGATACGAGCGCGCGCACGGCGTCCTCCGAGGCACCTCCTGCAACGCGCGGTTTCCCGGGTTCATCCTCGCCACCGATCGTGTCGAGCTTGTCGGCCAGATCGAGTATCAACCTCTCCGCTTTTTTCCGGCCCACACGCGGAACTCCCTGAAGGGTCGGGATGTCCTTCTCCTGGATCGCACGCACGAGTCGTTGCGCGGACAGCGCCGACATCAAGCCGAGGGCGAGCGCTGGGCCAACCCCGTTAGCCGTCAGCAGCTTTTGAAAAAGCTTTCGCTCGAACAGCGAGCCAAAGCCGAAAAGCTGCCAGCCATCTTCCTTCACAACGAGATGGGTGTGTAACGACACTGCATCGCCCTGTTTCGGCAGCGTCTCGAAAACACCAAGCGGTATTTGCAGCTCGTAACCGACCCCGCCCGACGTCATCACCTCTACGCGATCGATGTCCTTGGACGACAGGATTCCCGCGACGTGAGAAATCATCTGCGATTCGAGAGAACATTTTCCGAGTCGATCGACGGAAGGTCAATTCTCAGCACGTGCGCGAGCGCTGCTGCCACGCCATCGGATGCATCCGCTGGATGAGGCGGTGTCTTGAGTCTCAACAACCGCGTGACCATGAACTGAACCTGCTCCTTTGTTGCGGCGCCTGTTCCAACGACTGCCTTCTTTATTTCAGCCGGCGGATATTCAGCGATGACTAGACTCTCGTTTGCGCCTGCGAGAAGCACTACACCGCGCGCGTGGCCGAGCACGATGGTCGTTCGAACGTTGCGGGCGTAGAAAACGTCCTCGACGGCCATTACGTCGGGACGGTGACGCTGAATCAGCTCGACAATACCTGCGTGAATCTCCTGAAGTCGACTTGCCAGCGAATCGCGCGGCCTGGTCCGGATGATACCGCACTCGATGAGCCGCGGTGCCTGCATCCGTTCGCCAAAAACGACGCCGTAGCCCGTGACCGCGGTGCCCGGATCGATGCCGAGCACGATCATCGAGGGGTCACCCGGTTTCGTCCAGCTCCACGTCGCAATTGGCCGCGACTTTCTGAACGTCGTCCAGCTCTTCGAGCTCTTCGAGCAGGCGCACGAGCGACTCGGCTGTCTTGCCGGCGACGCTCACGAGATTCTTGGGGATCGAGGCAATTTCGGCGTCTACGATCTCGTAACCCTTTGCTTCCATCGCACTTCTCACGATGTGCATGGACGCAGGGTCAGTTGTGATTTCGTAGCGCTCGTCCTCCGCCTTGAAATCTTCAGCGCCCGCATCGAGCGCCGCCTCCAGGGCGTCGTCTTCGGGGTACCTGGTCGACTCGATGGAAAGCAGGCCCTTTCGCTCGAACATCCAGGCAACCGAATTGGCGGCGCCGAGGTTGCCGCCGCCACGCGAGAGCTTGTGGCGAACGTCGGCGACCGTGCGGGTTGGATTGTCGGTCAGTGAAAAGATCAGAATTGCTACGCCGCCAGGTCCGTAGCCCTCGTAAATGATCTCCTGATAGTCGACGCCTTCGAGATCCCCGGTCCCTTTCTTTACTGCGCGCTCGATATTCTCCTTTGGCATCGATGCGGCTTTTGCGGTATCGATTGCCGTACGAAGGCGCGGATTGCCGGCAGGATCTCCTCCGCCGAGCTTTGCCGCCATCGTGATTTCACGAATGAGCTTCGTGAAATGGGCGCCGCGCTTTTTGTCGGTAGCGGCTTTGTAGTGCTTGATCTGCTTCCACTTGCTATGGCCGGCCATTGTCTCAGCTGATGGGTGAGTCTGATAAGGTAAGCGGGGTTCTACGCCGCCGGTAAAGCTGCGCCGGTAACCTCGTTGACGAGTTCAGTCATCTCGTCAACCGACGCCTGGTCGAGCTGTGCCTTGCCGGCTTCGATCAACATTCTCAGCGCTTTGCCGGCAGTTCCGAAGTTGTGGTCCGCCACTGCATCGAGTACCAACGTCGCCGCTGCTCTGGTCGGCGCTGGAACCGCGATTGACGCCAGCCACTGTCGAGCGGCGGCGGCACGTGTTGCCGAGTCTACCGACCCGATCGCGAGCGGCGGAAGCAGACCCGCGATCAAGCGTGCGGAAACGAAACAGGCGAGTGCGACCTCGCGGTCGCCGCCCAGAGATGCCCGCCCGGCATGCGACGCGAGCGCCTTGAAACGAAACGCTGGCGTCGCGAGCGCGAACGGAGGAAGTTGCCCGATCACTCTGGCAATCTAGGCATACCAGAGGCACCCGGCTACATTCACCGAACCCATGGCACAGGCCCCAAAATCCATACTCTGGGTCGACGACGAAGGCGAGCTTCTCGAGTCCCACCGAATCTTCCTGCGCTCCAAGGGCTACGAAGTTGAGTGGGCAAGCAACGCTGACGACGC
>JBDSBT010000145.1:0-3739 GCA_039921425.1 Gemmatimonadaceae bacterium
AAGCGCGACCTTCAGAAGGCGCAGCGGGGTCACGTGTAGCGACGGCGCCGGTGCTCATGATCTTCGACGCCGATCTGCAGCATTCGACGGAAGAGATTCCGCGGTTCATGGCTCAGATAGACGCCGACTGGGACATCGTCACAGGCAGGAAGGTCGGCGCGTACGAAAAGCAGGCAGTCAGCTCGGTGTACAACCGTCTCTCGCGAAAGTTGTTCGACGTTCCCGTCCGCGATCTCAACTCGATGAAAGCGTTTCGGGCGGAGATCCTGCATGGAATTGCGCTGCGTCATGACTGGCACCGATTTTTTGTAGTGCTCGCGTACGCGCAGGGGTATTCGGTAAGCGAGATCGACATCGAGCTGTTTCCAAGGAAAGCCGGCGTATCCAAATACTCGGGATCGAAGCGGATCATCTCGAGTGTTGGTGATCTGCTGGTGGTGTGGTTTATCTGCGGTTCGCAAGCCGATGCAGTAGTTTGGCGGTGTCGGTCTCGCTCTCACTTTTGCTCGGACTGATTATCGGCCTTGTTCTGGTTGTGCTGAGAGGGTTTGGCTTTCCGCCGCCGTCGATTGGCTACCGGCCTCTGCTCGGGTTTGTGGTGTTGCTGGTTGTCGTCGGTATCACGCTGTTCGGGTTTGGATTTACCGCTGAGATGATCGCGTTGCTTCGAAGCTACGTCGAACAGATGAAGATGGACGATCGCCACCGAAGCCGACTTCCGTTCTGGCTATATTGGCCAGATGCAAAAACAGAGAATGGCCATCGCGATCGATGGTCCCGCGGCGTCGGGAAAGTCTTCTACCGCGAAGGCGGTCGCGCAGACACTTGGCTTTCATCACGTCGATTCCGGCTCACTGTATCGTGCGGCGACGACAGCCCGAACGCGGGTTGGTGGCTCTTCGGATACATGGACTGAACAATCAGTGCTCGATACGGCGAAGATCGTGTCGTTGTCGCCGACCGAGCACGGATTTACGCCTATGTGGATGGTCAACAGGCCGAGTCCGAGATGAGGACCGAAAATGTGACCGGCAACGTGTCGCTGGTTGCTCGAATGTCCGGGGTTCGTGACTGGGTAAACTCGATTGTGCGAGAGGCCGGCGACGAGTACGACGTAGTGGTCGATGGGCGCGACATCGGGACCGTCGTGTTTCCGGATGCGCGCCTCAAGATTTTTCTGATTGCCGATCCGGCCGGGCGTGCGAGGAGGCGGTTGGTTGAGCGGTTGGGGCGGGCGCCGGACGAGGCTGAGATAGCGGAAGAGACGAAGAAGATCGTTCTGCGCGACGAGATGGACGCGAAGCAGAGCGGGCGACCCTCCGATTCGATTCTCATCAATAGGACCCGATTGTCGCAGCTCGAGCAGATAAGCCAGATAGTCGAGCTTGTCAGGAACCGAACAGGACTGATGACAGACAGCTGATCATTCCGAATAGATGAGACCAACTATCTTGACTACAACCCACGTTCCGGCACGCCTGGCCAGCACGTAATCTGACGTCAATTGGCTGGACCCTCCTCGCCCTAGGGTAGTTCGAATGACTTGGGCGGCCCAATAACCGCGCGCAGCCGCCCCAGTATCACGGTCGTAGACGCGGCTTGCTCCCAGGACTGCACTACCAGGCCTAGGCAGCCCGATGGCCAGTAGGTCGTATGTGTCCATCGGACACCCGGCGTGAACGTCATGTAAATGACCTAGCGAGTCCCGTTGGTCCCTTACGAAGACGCCCCGGCACTCAGTGTTCTGATATTCTTTCATGGCGTCGCCTGTACGCAAACCGGCCGCGTGTATAACGGCAGTTCGCTGACGCACAACGAGGGCCGAAACAGGCGCAAGAGTTTCAGGATAAATGCCTATTTCACCTTGTGCGATCAGTGGGCGAGGGTCGACGCGCAGATCCCACTTGCCTCCTTCCGGGTCCGCTATCGCGGCCTTGAGGATCGCCGACAGGAGGCTGGTATCGGCGGCCATACTCGTTGGTTGCTGGCCGCTAGCAATGCGTGCGGCAGCAATCATTACGAACGCGGAGATGCCGAGGACAAACCAGCGATAGCTGTCGGAAACCTCAGGAGTTTCTTTGAAACGAAAGCTCATGTGACCGACTCCTATGGGGGCGATACCAGTCCGGAACCCATATCGACGTCGCTACACAACCGTGTGTTTGCCGTTAACAAGCGGTTTTCAGGGCCACCATTTTCTCCAATGTGGCCATTATTCGGGCCATTCAGATGGTCAAGTTCATGCGCCAGCACGGTTTGAAGCGTGGTTCTGTACCATAGCTGGGTCCCTTGGTCAAAATGCCAAAAAGAAGTGGAGGAATCGTAGGCATCGTTGATCAAATCCTCGCTAATGACGGCCCAGGAATTTGAGCCAGTGCTACCTCCGCCTCTCGGAGCAGCGCCGGAGATCTTATAGCTTCCCTGCGGATAGACACGTAAGGTCGGCGGCGCGTGGCTAAGTAAAGCATCGCCGATGCCGGCCAAGTCGGCGCAGATGTCGCCGATTTGGCGCATCCGCTCGAGGGCCGCGTGAATAAGAACTAATTCGGCGGCGTTGGGTACATGCCCGGCACAATATGCTTTGGATTCCTTCGGAGCACCGCTACTGGCTGGACAGCTCGGAATGGGCAAAATTATGTCGTCGCCGGTTGGATCCGTTCGCCCGACTCTTCGCGGATCCGTATAGGGACTGCTGCCACCATCGGGTTGAAAATTATTGTCGCAGTACTGCGCCACGATTGAACAATCTCCGGTGGTATGAAACACACCTCCGCCACCCCAATAATCTGGCGTACCCGAGTTATACTCGGTATGATCGTACTCGCAATCCCATGTTTGCCCTGCGTCGTAGCTTGTGCAGTTGTACCAATCAACAGTTAGCTGCATGCTGTTAGGGCCATTTATGCTGCTTCTTGGAGGGTGCCCCACATACCGCCGCGTAGCGTCACGCGGTGCGGAAAGGTCGGTACATGCCGTCATGATCAGGGCCCAACAAAGAAAACAAGAAGTGATCCAAATTCGCATTGCACCGCCTGTGTGTGCGCCAACCCGCATGTGGCTTCGGCGAAGGGCCCCGTACCCAACGGCGCGATTTGATAAGCCCGGTGGCCGCGTACGTCGTTGAAACTGCAAAATAAGCATCAGTTTTCGGCGGTCGGTGTTCTAGTCGCAGGCTGATTCGTCAGAGGAGAGATGCGAAACAGGGCGTTCGACTTGAGATTCTGCGAATAGTATCCCTCACAAAATGGCGCTTAGACGACGTTCGCGTCAGATTAGGCGGCGGGGACTGTTCAACGGCTCGTAGAAGTCTCCACACCCACCCAGCTCTGCTACGAAGCATCAACGGCAACGGCCGAAGCTTAGCAAACAAGGCAACACATTTGACCCCCACCGAGGGTGACATTTCTATCCGTGTAACAAGGGGGACATTTCTATCCGTGGTGGACAAAAGCGGACTTACTTGTTTGAATTTTGCTCCCTCTCTGGCTATACTTCTAGGCTGGCCAAGAAGGCCCAAAATCCAACACTTAACCGCTCAGAATGACCCCCGATATCGAGACTGAAGAAACCCCAACCGGCACGATGCTGACGCCGCGCGAGAAGCGCGACCTTCAGAAGGCGCAGCTGCGCCCGCTTGCCAACCTCCGCCCTGAACTCTACGACGAGGACGATTACTCACCTGACGAGCTCGAATCCATGATGGCCATGTACAACGGCACCATGGCGTCGATCGAAGAAG
>JBDSBT010000146.1:0-12946 GCA_039921425.1 Gemmatimonadaceae bacterium
GCTTTGTGGACGTCGATCAGGCGGATCATTGGTTAACCATTGTCAGCTTTGTGATGGCGGAAAGATAGCAGTCGCAAATCACCGGCCGTCACCCATCAAAAGAAAGCCCCGGCGCATGCACCGGGGCTTTCTCGACTTTCTCGTATAACGTACTTACGCGGCGAAGCTGCCAAGCGCCCGGCCGACGTCTCCTTCGCGTAGACGCTTGAGGGCGCGGTCCCGGAGCTGACGAACACGTTCGCGTGTGACACCGAGCATGGAGCCGATTTCCTCGAGCGTGTGCTCGCGTCCGGCTTCAAGGCCGAAGTACAGGCGCAGAACCTTTGCATCGCGGGGAGGAAGAGTCGAAAGCGCCGACTCGATCTCGTCGTTGAGGAAGCGGTTCATTGCCTCCTCTTCGGTATCGGGCATTTCGTCAGCTACGAAACGCTCGATGAGCGATCGATCGCCTTCCGGGTCCATCGGAGCATCGAGCCGGACGTCGCCCGTGTTGAGGGCGGCGAGAGATTGAACGACGTCAACCGACAACCCTGTTAGCTGCGACAGCTCTTCGGGAGTTGGCTCTCTGCGCATTTTCTGGCGAAGGATTTCAGACGCCTTTATGATGCGCGAGAGGTCGGCGGTGCGGTTGAGTGGAACGCGAACGGTGCGGCCCTGGCGCGCGAGCGAGCTCAGGATTGCCTGACGGATCCACCACACTGCGTAGGAAATGAATTTCACTCCCTGATCGGGATCGAATTTGCGAGCAGCAGTGAGCAATCCGACGTTGCCTTCACCGATGAGATCGATGAGGGGGAGGCCGCGGTTCTGGTATTTCTTGGCTACGGAAATGACAAATCGCAGGTTGCGCTTGACGAGTTCCTGCAGCGCATCCTGATCTCCGGCGCGAATTTTTCTGGCGACCTCGATTTCTTCGTTCCCTTTGAGCAGCGGATAGGTGCTGACTTCGTAGAGATATTGATCGAGAATGTCGCGCTCGGGTTCGCTCGGAGCGATTCCGGTGGCAACCGCTTTACGGCGGCGCTTGACTTCAGCCATTGGTGGACACCTCTAAGTCCTTCAGCATAGTGGTACTATTTATTTGACGCGGCATTTCGGCCGAGTGCGCGAATTGATGGTTTGGGACGAGACAAACGGTCTTGAAACATCTGTAATCCAGGTCATGGAATCCCTGAACGTTGGGGCGCTGCAAATTATCGGCCGTGGCGAAAAATGCTAGGGGCGTTTCTTGACTTCGCTTCTACCCTCAGATATCCTTCGCGGTTCCTCCGGACAAATGTCTTGCAGCGTGATTTTCGTGGGTGACTGTTATGGCACCTGTGTCATCGAAAGTCGGCGGAGGCTTGTGTTCCGAGGGTGCCGGGGGTGTAGCTCAGTTGGGAGAGCGCTTGAATGGCATTCAAGAGGTCAGGGGTTCGATTCCCCTCACCTCCATACCGGCGGCCTGACCGATTAGATTCGCTGAGTCGTTCAGGGAAAGCATCACAGATCGCGGGAATAGCTCAGTTGGTAGAGCACAACCTTGCCAAGGTTGGGGTCGCGGGTTCGAGTCCCGTTTCCCGCTTTCAGGAAGGGCGGTCGTGAACGGTCAGGAAGGCGGCAGGGGCGAGAAGATGAGCGCCGCCGCGCTGACAGGAATGGGCGGTTAGCTCAGTTGGTTAGAGCGCCACGTTGACATCGTGGAGGTCACAAGTTCGAGTCTTGTACCGCT
The DNA here is from genome assembly GCA_039921425.1 of Gemmatimonadaceae bacterium. GTDB lineage: Bacteria > Gemmatimonadota > Gemmatimonadetes > Gemmatimonadales > Gemmatimonadaceae > UBA4720. Next base: position 1,712 of record JBDSBT010000146.1, read on the forward strand.
CATGCACCAGTGAAGAAAAACATAACGGGCGCCCGTAGCTCAATTGGATAGAGCATCTGACTACGGATCAGAAGGTTGGGGATTCGAGTTCCTCCGGGCGCATATGATAAATATCGACATTACATAGAGTTACACCCAGGCTCGGCATTTTCATTGCCGAGTCTTTTGTCTTCAAGTGCACAGGGAGTGCACATATCGAGGGATGTCCCGCTTTTTCCGCACGCCTAGTTTTGGATAGCTGTTACGATGCCATTCTCTAAATAGACGTAGCGATCCTCCCCGTATATCCACTGCTCGCGAACGAACCTCGCCGTTGTAGTGCGATTTACCTCGTCGGGTTCGCCCCACGACAGTCTGAGCTGGGCGGCTGTCATCCCGACCCAAGCCCCTTTGGCAAGCATGCGCTTTTTTTGAGAAGTGCTCCAAGAGCCAGTGCGGGTTAGTTTCTGGCGCCCTGCGGAACACCCCTTGCCTGTGCCAGTGGAATCCCCAAGCGGAGAGATCATGACAGACGAACATTTGCGCGAGGCGCGTACTACGGTCGAGCGTGCAGAACAGCGTTCGGAACAGGAGAAGCGGGAGCAGACAGCGGGGTCGGCGAAGCGAGAAGCAATCAAGAGAGTGGCGTCCGCGCCGCGGCGGGGGCTGCGCCGATTCCTGTTCGAGAACGGTCTAGTCCTGACTGCAACTCTGCTCTTCCTCCTCGCGTTCGTGGGACAGATTCTCGCGGGTCGTGCCAATTACAACGAGGACCAGCGCGAGCACGGCCAGGAACCCGTCGCTCTCGGCGAATACCTCAGGACCGGCGCGTTCGTAGAGGCAACGGCCGAAAACTTGGAATCAGAGTTCCTTCAGATGGGCGTGTTTGTCGTGCTGACGGTATTCCTTTATCAGCGCGGGTCGTCAGAGTCAAAAAAACTCGACCAGCCGGAGGCCGTCGATCAGCGCCCTGAAGAGGCGCGCTATGATCCGGACGCACCCTGGCCGGTACGGTACGGTGGCGTTCCGCTCGCGCTCTACAAGCATTCGCTGAGCCTCGTCCTCTTCACTCTTTTTCTCGTCTCGTTTGCGGTGCATGCCGCAGGCGGTGCCGCAGACTACAGCGAAGAGCAGCTTGCACATGGGGGGCAGGCCGTAAGCGCGGTCGGCTACCTGTCAACGAGCCGCTTCTGGTTCGAGTCGTTCCAGAACTGGCAGAGCGAGTTTCTCTCAGTGGCTGTGCTCGTCCTGCTGTCGATATGGCTCCGAGAGCAGGGCTCGCCTCAATCGAAGCCCGTCGCCGCATCTGCAAGCGACACGGGAGAGTGATTCGGCAGAAGAAGAAGACCCTCGGACAATCTGTCGCAGGGTGCCTCACTCCTCGAGCCATCGGGCTGGAGTGGAACGCAGGTTGTGACGGGACAGCCGCCATTTGGCGCCGTCTTCGTGATGCAGAACATGCTGAGCTCCGCTACGACGACCTATAGCGCGGATCCGGCGTCCTGGGGTCGAACGGGCTCCCCGATCGTTTGGAGCGCGTTCGACGACCTCGCGACGAGCGGCTCACTGCTTTACCTGATTTCGGACCGGAGGATCAACGAGATCAACCCGGCTACTTCGACATACGCCACGACTGAGGCATCGTCGACTATCGGCTGCTGGTCTTAACCTTTACGCCAGTAAATAAACGGCCTACCGGGCAACCGCACCCGGCTTGCGGCGTACCTCGCGCACGGCAGTGGGTGCGCCAGGCGGCGACGGAGCAACCGGAAGCGCCGAGGGCGCTCGCCGTATCGTTCCAATGCGCGCAGTGAGCGGCGCCTTGGATTTCGGCTTCTGCGCAGTCATTGATTTCAGCACCGACGGAGACAGAACGATCTGTTGTTGTGGCCGCCCCTGAGCGGTAGCCGTTCGCACCGATCCAGCAAGCGCCAATGCAAATACAAGAGCAATTCGAGCCTTCACAGCACCCTCTATTGAATGGTCAGTGTGTATGCTCCCGTCTGCAGCGCTACCGCAGTGCGAGCGTGAATTGCGTAGTAGCCCGACTGCACGGCCGTATAATTTATCTTCGCATCCTTTGTCATCGCATCCTTGTTGTCGTTTTGGGCGACGCGTACTCCGTCCACGCGAACGAGCTCGAGGAAAGCGTCTACTGTAGAGGACGTCATGTCGAGCGTCACAGACTGCCCGGCCCTCAGAAAAATAAAGATTCCGTCGCCGTGGATTGGCGCTGCCGGTGGCGTGGTAAAGAGACAGTCCGTCGCCGCGATGTTCTGGTCAGTGGAGATACCCTTCACAGCGAACACGAGTTCGCAGTTACCGACATCGGTGGATGTTGTACTCGAAGAGATTTCGTAATCGCCGGTGACGCCGGGATTGAATGATCCCGGGCCCAGGAGATACAAGCCTTCCGGAAGAAGGGCCTTGATACCTGAGTTCGTTCCGGTTTCAGCCTCGTTGTTGTTCTCGGCGATCGTCGTCCCATCGGGATACACGAGGAGCAGGTACGCATCGAAAACAGCTCCCTCCCTGAACAAGTAAGCACCCGCAGCTGGAACCGTCGTGGTGAAAAAATCCGCGAATGAACCATCAGGCAACTGGCAATCCGTCGTCGACAGCGTTCCGCTGTTGGACGTTCCGAAAGTGTGATTGGCCCTGACGCTGCATTGCGCGCTCGACGCTACCGCGGAAAACGTGACGGACGGAACCCCGGCGGCTGACGCAACAAGGGTGTTGGTGCCGGAGCTGGTGCCTAGTGTCCAGCTTCCAACAGCGGCGACTCCCGACGAGTTCGTGGTTGCAGTCCCGCCCGTCACAGATCCGCTGCCGAGGCCGACGGCGAAAGTTACGACGACTCCGGATTTCACATTTCCGTTCGCGTCCTTGACGACGACCGACGGGGGCACCGGAAGAGTAGTGCCAGGAGTTGCCACCTGCGCGTCGCCAGCGGATTTGGTCAGCGTTCCGGCCGCGCCGACGGTTCCGGTCGCGTTGAACGTGACGGAAGGAAGCCCGGCGCCCGATGCAACAAGAGTGTTCGTGCCGGAGCTTGTGCCGAGCGTCCAGCTTCCGACGGTGGCGACTCCCGAGGAGTTCGAAGTTGCAGTTCCGCCAGTCACCAATCCGCCACCGACCCCGACGCCGAAAGCCACGGCTACACCGGATTTAACATTTCCGTTTGCGTCCTTGACGACCACCGATGGCGGCACCGGAAGAGTGGTACCGGCGATTGCCACCTGTGCGTCACCAGCCGATTTCGCGAGCGTTGCGGCCGCGCCGGCGACTCCAGTTGCACTGAACGAGACAGTCAGCGAGCCAACAGACGCTGTTAGAACATTTTCGCCTGTGGCTCCGCCGAGTGTCCAGGCACCGACGGTTGCGATTCCCGTGGTGTCGGTGGTTACAGTCGGACCAGTCACCGATCCGCCACCCCTCACTACCGCGAAAGTCACTACTGAGCCGCCTATCGGGTTTCCATTCTGATCACCCACGATCACTGAAGGGGCGGGGGACACGGGAGCGCCTGCGACGCCGGAAATGGAAGCTGCGGAGTTAGCAACAATCGTCGTCGCAGAAGCGGGCGCTGTTTTGTCTCCTTTGCAATTAACGCTGAGCAATAAAAGCAATGCGGGGCCAAGCTTCCCCACACGAACAAAAAGCCTTTTCACACGGTCGCCTGGGAGTCGAAAGTAAATATTCCGGACGGAAGGCGCGCTGCGATCACCCGCCACCGCCTGATTTCTAGCACTTCTGCAAGAAACAGAGTGGACTCTTCCAAGATACTCCGTTGACAGTGCTACTGAAGGATGACCAACCGGCCTGACCGAAGGCGTTGTAGTAACGGACGCGGCCTTTTACGATGTCGCCGATGTTGAAGACGACGAAAGGAGTCTGGTTAGCGCCAGGACCGGCGACCAGCTCCGTGTTACGATAGACGAACGAGTTCGTCCCGGGCGCCTGTACCCAGAATTCCGCCTCTGCTGCCCAGGCTGAGGTGGTGTTGCTCCATCGAAGCTTTGCATTTCCATTCACCGAGCCTACAACGATTTGTACGTCGGTCGGTATGTCCGTCAGCGGATTCGCATACGTTTGCCCTTCTACCGTTAGACTCCCATCGCCATTCGCCAGAGGGCGAGGCGACTCAATCCAGGGTTCGTAGCTCCAATAAGCGGCTCCATTGATTCTCTTGTCGTTTGACAAGCGACCCATCGCCTGCTTCAAGTGCTCCTGGAAGGCCGGGACGGACTCTCTTGCTGGCCACCCGTGAAATCCCCAACCGCCGAGTACCATGTTTGCGCCGTGTGCGACAGACCACGCTGCTTCGCTGTCAATTCTCGCCCACCAGCCGTCCATATCTCCAGCCGCGAACGAAACCCCGAAATCGTGGAAACGCCATTCGTTAACCGGTGGCACCACTCCGAAACGCTGTAGATACTCGTTGTAGAACTGTTCGGCATAGCTGATGGAGTGCATGCGGGAGTAGCACGCCTTGTCCCCCTCCGGGCAACATTTGACATTTGGCTCTGAAAACCCGGCGGGGGAAACCCGCGCCGTTGGATCCGCACCGCGCAAGGCCGTAACGAAATCGCGATACATATTTGCGTAGTCGGAAGGGGCGACGCAATACTGGTCAGGCTCATCGCCGTCGATATAGAGCTGGCCGGGGTTGGCACGGGCGAAGGACAAGACCTGTTGATCCACGTACCAATTGACGAATTGCCGGTCTTGTCGAATGTCGAGTGCGAAGATTTGCGTCTGGATCGGAGCGGAGCGGTAGCTCTGCGACCATGCCGTGAAGAACTTGTTAAACGAGACGTTACTCGTCAGCGAAAGACTCGGAAGCTTGGGAGCCGTGGGGGCTTGCTGGTCGGCGCATCCGGACACGACAACGCATAGAAGTGCTGCAGGGATCATCGCGAATCGAGCGCATTTCGATCGCAATAATTTCGGGTGATGCATTGATATCCTCTGAGTGTGCCGGAAAGAGCCAACCGTGCTGCGATTGCAAGCGTTTTTAAAAACGTTTGCAATCGAGTGCGCCCAACGTAAGACGGATTTTCGATCTTACAAGGGCGGATTTGCTAAACATATTGGTGTGTTCAGTCATGAAGAACGATCCAGCGTTCGTGAATGCGGACAAATGATTAAGCGCATTCAGGACGTATTTCTATTACTGACGAGCGAGAGTGCTGTCAGATGACTTCAGGATCGGCGCCAATTTCCCGCTTCGGCTAAAAGCACAATGGGGTACGGTGGTGGCGTTTCTCACTACAATGACCGTCACAAAAAAAGACGCCCGAAGGGGCGTCTTTTTTTGGGTCGGTCAGGAGATTCCCTGTTCCTTCAACCACTTGGTCAGCGCGGTGGTGACCTCGGTGTCCACCTGCCCCGGGACTTCAGGCATTACGGGCCACCTCTTGCCAGCTCGCATGAGGTACCACATGGGTCCGGAGCCTTCTTCCCCACGCTTCACATTCGCGGGGCGCGCTTCATAGGTGACAAAATGAAATTCGCGCTGGCCCAGGGAAAGGCGGCGCTGTTGGTTCTTATATGCACTCACGGCGAAGCTCTTCGAGAAAGGGGCGTCAGGTTGGCTCTGGGGAGAGCTGGAAACGGAGACTATCCGTCCATGAAATCTAACCCGACCCCGAAATCTCCGACTAGGACCGCCGAGGACGCCGCCGACGGAACCGATTTGGCTGAAGCACCATCGACTATTTGGAAGGGCGCCCGCCTTGCAACTTCGCCTTTGGCCGAAACGGCCTTAGCTCCCCCTGAATCGAATTATCCGCGATTTGTTCGACGAGTTGCTCGAAATCCTTTTTCTCGAGATTGCTGCATATCGATTCAAGCCTGCGCCGAATCTCGTCCTTGAGCTGAATTCTTCGATCCCACCGTTCCGTCACCTCACTCCCCATCAGTTGTCCGCGAGCAGGCCGTTGCATGATCGGGACCAAGAAGCGCCATCAGGAAGCGATTATCGTGTCAAGATTCAGTCGGTGGCCGGTCGGGGGTGAACATCGAGGCGACTGCACTCACCTCTCGCTCGCGTTGCAGGTAAGTGGCTGGAGCCTTTCTGCTCGGAATCCATCGTTCGCGGTAGTCACCGAGAATGGCCGGCAAGTATTCAGCGGCATCGGTGAAGCGGAATTCTGCGGGCAGTAGCTCGTGTTTCGCTCGCGACGCGTCGAGTTCGGACATCCACGTGCCACTGAAAGGCGAGCAATCCGGAAGAAGCTGCCTGTTGTCGAGCTCGGCTCGCGCAACGCAGGCAACGTTTGGGGAGATGCCCGTAACTATTCGCAGCAAATCGAAATATTCGGCAAGGTTGAGCGACCGATCCTGCGAAATGTTGTACGCACGGCCGAGGCCCGCGGACGTTTGCGCCAGCGCTTCGATAACGCGGGCGACATCTGATGCATAGACATGTCTGATCGGCAAACCTTGCTCGTCCGGCGCGAGAATCGGCGATCCATCTTCCAGCCGAGCGAAGTAACCCTGAATGCGCCCGTAATGATCGCGGGGCGAAGCAACCATCGGCAATCGCAACGTCGTCACGGGAAAGCTCTCCCTTGCCCAAGCTGCTCCGAATACATCCTCTGCGTCGCGCTTGTCCACGCCGTATTGCCAGCTTTCGTAATCAGACTTTTGCTCGCGCGGCGGCGACGTCATCAACGGGCCGTCGTAACTCTCCTCGCTAAAGGGCCTAGGAGCGTCAGTCCGCACGAGATAAACCTGGCCTGAGCTCACGAACACATAACGGCCCACTCTGTCGCGAAACGCATCGACAGCTTCATGAGCATCCACACCGTTGTAGGTAGTCATGTCCAGAACGAGATCGAAACGTCTGCCTCGGGTCGATCTCGCGAACGATTCATCTCCCCTTGCGGCGCGAATTCGCTCTATGTCTTTGGGCAGCTCATCTGGTGTCACGCCCCTGTTCAACACCGAGACCGTGTGTCCGGACTCGAGAAGATGAACCGCAGTGATATGACCGAGGTTTCGGCTGCCGCCGAGAATGAGAATTCTGGACATATGCTGGACGATGATTTAACGGCGTCATTCACTCACCTCCGACGGCCGGGGACTCGAAAGCTACGCTCACCGCACGATAGCTGTCGTCCGCCGTCTGACGCTTCGGCTGACGGAATCCGGCCCATACGTTCCGCACTGAGATCAGGTACTTGAACCCTCCACCGGTCGGCAAGGGCGGTCTAACAATTGTCTTCTCCACGTTTTGAGAAATGGTTGCACAGTCTGACAAGGGCGATCCCCGTTGCAGCCGTCGCTATAGCGTGCGGTGGTGGTGGCGCCTCAGTTGGGCCCGTTGCCACGGCAACCCCACCGGGAACTGGTGCGACGACGCCAACGACGCCCGCACCTAAAGCTCCATCATCCAGTACAGCTGTGACAACCGCAGGCACGAATTTCACGCCTTCCAACATAACGATTGCCACGGGGGCAACCGTCACGTGGACGATCACGGGCGCTACGCACAACGTGACATTCGGAATCAGCAAGCCGGCAGGCGGAGATATTCCGGACACTCCCTCGGGAGGGTCAGCGTCCCGGACGTTCAGTGCATCCGGCACGTTCCCGTATCAGTGCACCCGGCACTCAGGAATGACGGGTCAGGTTACCGTGCAGGATTCAGGAACTGTCACCGCGCCAGCCCCGACGACACCCGGGCCCGGCGACGGCACAGTTGTGACGGCCCTGGCGGGCAAGTTCACGCCCGATGACGTGGACATTCCTCCGGGCGGCAAGGTGACGTGGGAGTTCGTCGGAGTTGCAAACGGAATCATTTTCAAGGATCGCGCCCCGAGCGGAGGGAATGTTGCCGAAGCACCGGCAGGCACGCGCGTTTCGCGAGTTTTCAGCGCGGTCGGGGACTACGACTACTACAGCACAAGAGACAAGGACGTCAAAGGCCGAGTGAGGGTGCGATGAACCGCGGATTGGTAGTCGCCATTTCATTGGGGTTCCAGTTAGGCGCCGTACGTGATGCAAGCGCGCAATCGCTTCTCGATCGGCCGCCCAACGTCTCGGGCGCCTGGGTCGGTGTTGCTGGGAGTCTCTATTTCCACTTCATCCACCGATTCTCAACCAGTGGTGCGCCGGAAAGAAAAGTCACCAACGTTCCAACGTTCCTTATCGCAGCGGGACTTCCAGCCCATCTGCTCGCGGGATTCAACTACTCGACCAACTCAACGCTAGCGCCGCGTTTTCCGAACGAATGGGAAGCGTTCGCCAGATGGGCGCCGCTATCGCAGGACCTCGGCGCGCCTGTGGACGTTGGTGGACAGGTTGGATACAACAATGCCGCGCGCGGAGTGGACGGCGAGGTATCCGTCGCGCACCGTTTTGGGCAGGCGCGACTGATCGTCGCGGGACGAGCCTTGTCGGATCCGCTTGTATCAGGGCACCAGCGATACGCGATTGCCGGCGGCGGGACACTGCGACTCGGCAGCTATGCTGCGCTGGCAGGCGACGTATCATCGCTCGCGGACCGCGACTCCACGGAACGCATCGCATGGAGCGCGGCTCTGCACGTCGCAATCCCGCTTACACCGCATACGGTTTCACTTCAGGTGACCAACACGCTCGTCGAAAGCCTGCAAGGAGCTTCGCGGGGCACGAACCGGCTTCGATATGGATTCGAGTTCACGATTCCGCTTACGCTGAGCAGATATTTCGGGAGACGCGAGGCACAGGTTTCGGATTCCGATTCGCCTCCAGCGCAACCGGAAGTTCCTGCGACCGCAGCAGACACGCCTCCTTCGTTGCCGGCACCCGCGTCCGTGTCGCCGCCAGTCAGCGCAGATACGACGAGAGCCAAGTTGAACACGAACAGCACCGTCAAAGTGCCAACTACTAATGTCCTGTCGGCTGTACCAACCAGGCCCGTTGCATCTAAGCCCGCAACATCACCCCAGACCTCTACTCCGGTGCGCGCAGTCTCGAAGACCGTTCGTAACGGAATGAAGAACATCAACTACCAGCAGGGGCGGCTGCAGATCAAAGCAGGAACAACTGTCGAGTGGACAAACGCCGACCCCCTGCCCCATTCGGTCACCGCAGTCGACAAATCATTCAATTCGGGACTGATACAGCCGGGAAAGACATTCAGGCACACATTCACGAGGGCTGGCACATTTAGCTATTTTTGCATGCCGCACCCGTTCATGAAGGGCGTGATCGTGGTGAAAGAATGAGAATGCCAACCGGAATGAGGGGAGCGGCGATCATGGTAATGTCGGCGGTCTTCAATGCCTGTTTTTCCGAAAGGACCACGATCGCCGGGACGAACGCTTCGAGCTGCAACGCACTGCTGCCGGCGGAAGCGTTCGGTTCAGCCGTGGTGGTGATTCGTGATTTTGCATTCTCGCCGGCGCAGCTTCGTGTCCGTCCGGGAACAAAAGTTACGTGGGTGAATTGCGGGACACCCGGGAGTGATTCTCACACTAGCACGGCTGATGCAGGAAAATGGCGGTCGCCACTGCTTGCCCCGGGTGCGACGTTTACTGCGGAGTTCGCTACGACTGGGTCGTTCACGTATCACTGCGAGCCCCATCCGGGCATGACAGGCGGCGTAGCAGTAGAATAAAGAAGTGAATTGTGGTGAGCCGGGTCAGTTCCTGGTTGCATTTGCAGCTGTTCGATGTTTGGACGAACCGCACAGGAGAGTGCTTATGAAACGGACTTGTAAGTTAGGCTTTGCGGTTGTCGCCACGATTCTCGCGGCTTGCAGCGGAGGCGGCGCGACCGACAGCACGGGTAACGGGAGCGGATCGGGACCGGGTCCCGGCACAGACAACACTTGCGGCGACGGCGGCGTGATCTGCGTTCTTGGGAACACGTTCAGTCCGGTCAACATCACGATCTCGAAGAATGGCAGCGTGACGTTCACGCCGAAAACAGCAGTCTCTCACAACATCGTTTTCGATGCTCCTAATGCGCTGGGCGTTACGGACGTAGGCGCATTCAGCGGAGCAAGTGTGTCCCGAACGTTTACGGAGACCGGAACGTTTCCGTACCACTGTACCTTGCATAACGGCATGAACGGGACGATCAAGGTCCAGTAGGAACGCGGCGGCGGAATGCGCCCGGAGGCGCCCGAACCCCCAACCTTCTGATCCGAACCGGAAGCCGCTAATTTCACCGCTGTTTTTTTCGGCTTTCGGGTCGGCTTGGACCGGGGGTGCATTTATAGCCTGATGCCTCCCGGCTTCTCTGCTGAGAGCTACCCAGTCTGAAGTTGATCTTTGCGCGTTGTTAGGCCGGCGGGACGGCGCCCATTCGCGTGAGTCTCGCAAGACGATGAGCAAGCGAAGGGTACATTCCCATCAGCAGGCCTTCGCGGTCCGAAAAAGAAGCCTCTTTATGGCCTGCGGCTTCGGGCGCGACAACGAAGAGGTGAGAGACCGTTCCAGCACCCGGTACGATCACGCTCACCTCGCTCATCCGAACGAGCGCCCGATACAAACTGGTCGGGTTGCGAGTGAGTTGAACTCCGGTTGCATCGGCTAAATACTTCCGGCTGCGCCAGAGAAGACCAACTGGTGCGCTGGCGAAAATGAGCATGAAGCCCGCGGCCGCTTTCGCGGAAAAAATGAGGGCCATTAACGGCGGGCAAATTCGGACGAGCACTCGTCCGACGTGACCGAAATAGTCTACGCCTTTCGAAGTGTCGGTCATTTCGGTTTCGGTTGACGGCATCAGCTCGCGGTGAGACTCCAGAAGCTGAATAAGTGTTCCAGCTCGCTCGGTGCGCGATGCGGAAGGCTGAAATGACGCCGTCAAAGGAAACGTGAGCCACTGCATGGCAATCCGCCGCGGAAAGCTTGCGAATGGTGCAAGCGCGACTACCGTGAGAAGGTCGAGAACGTACAGCATTGCGTGAATCTGCGCGGCTCCGCGCGAGTCGCCGTTAGCGATAGACCCGATAAGGTGTCCGAGAACAGCCTGCGTTTCGTCGCGGTCGAATTCGTCGAGAAGACGCCGGCCAAGCACTAGGTAGCTGTCTACTGGGCGAATTCCGGCGATCGCTGCGTTGGCGATCCCGCCGTCAAGCAGCCGAATCTTCGGCGGGGGAACCCCGGCGGCAATCGCCATCTCCTCAGCGACGTTGACGAGCTGGTTTTCCTCGAGGTCGCCGGGTCTCGGCTCTCGAGCGTTCATCGAGAGGAGAATTCGACCCAGGCCGGCCGTGATCCAGACATGACGAACGCAAAGCCAGCAGATGAGCGGGAG
>JBDSBT010000147.1:0-10810 GCA_039921425.1 Gemmatimonadaceae bacterium
GACACCGGGCTCGTAAACCGAGTCGATCCGTTTCGCGATAATTCCTTCCCAACCCTGACGACGTGCGAGGGCGAGCATCTTCTTGCCGTCATCCTCGATGGATTCAGTTATGCGAATCTGCTCTGCATTTCCGATCACCTTTACGCCGGCAAGGTGCTGATGGAATGGGATCGCCACTCTTCTGCGACACGCCCTCGTACTTGACCGGGGAAAGGTCATCCTTGTGAAGGAGCCGGAAAATGATGGGATCGGTGCGAACAGCAGTTCGCAGCTCGACGGGAATGTTTACCAGGCCAAAAGAAACCGAGCCTTTCCAGATCGCCGTCATCGCATTCTCCGGTGATTGATTAACGCATCGGAAAAGGCAATTCGAATGCCGTAAAAACCTGTGCGGATTCGACTACGGACACAAAAAAGCCGCGGCGAGCCGGGGCTCTGGTTCAATTTTGTCGAAGATCTTCAGGCCTTAGTAACCTCGGCAGCCTGCGGGCCTTTCTCGCCCTGTACTACTTCGAATTCGACCTTGTCACCCTCTGCGAGAGACTTGAAACCCGCGCCTGAGATTGCGCTGAAGTGAACGAAGACGTCGGGACCGCCATCACGAGAGATGAACCCAAATCCCTTCGCGTCGTTGAACCACTTCACTGTGCCGGTGATGCGTGACATGACTCTTTCCTTTCCCCTCAAAGGGGTCTGACTGTACCCACTGGTGCTTCCCTACAGGTGCATCAGTGTATGCGCACCGGAATGTCGCCCGCCATCGCGCCGGTGCATGAATCATCGCCGCGGTGCGCGGATGATTGCCGCCAGCTTTATCGGGCAAGTTTTGTGCAATTGCCCATGGCGGAGTGGCCGGCGATAGTTGGTACTTCAGGCTGCTCCGGCCGCGCTCGCGATGTACCGCGCAGTTCGGCCGCAGCTTCGACACCGGAGCGTAACATGAGACATCGGTGCTGGAGGATATTGTCCGGGCTCACGTTCGATGGGACCGGAGCATGAGGGACAACTAAGCGGTCCACCTGATCGATCGCTGTTGATGAGGTGAAGCACTTGAGCGGGATTATACGTGTTTGGACGCGGCTTACGCATCGGCCCTCCGACGGCCCGGCCAGTCTCGGGAACATGAGACCGGCAGAGCATGCTGTTGGAGTCGCTGGACTACGACAAGGCACCGCGCAGACCCGGTCTGCTGCCGGAGTACTCCTGCTCGCTGCCTTCGTAGGCGGATGCGGGCCTCACGCTCACATCCCTTTGCGACCCATTGATTTGCCCGGTGTGCTGGCAGCGTCCGATAGTGGCGCGCTGCTGGCGCGGAGCCTGGCACCGGTGTTGTACATCCAGCGCGATGAAACGTTCCCGCTGTCCCGGGTGGTGGCCGTTGTCCACCCGACCAAGCGCATAATCGCCTACAACCTCCTGTGGCGGGACGATGTGAACGGCTCGTGGATTCCGTTCACCGTTCCCACCGATCAGGAGGTCGTCTGGGTGGGATACGACGCATTACAAACTCCTACGGACGTATGGACTTACTGGCACGGGGCGATTCTCCATACCAAGTGGCCGCGATCCCAGGTGGCGATTTATGTCCAGTGGGGGAAGCACGGGTCCATGCCCGCCGGAATCAGGGAAAGCACTCTTCCGAAGTCAAAGAGTCTGAACTTCTTTTTTGCGGCGACGCGATTTCTGATCCCTGACCAGTTGCTCGGAAGAACAGTCCGAAAGGGCGAAGTCTTTTTCCCTCATAGCTACAAGAGATACCGGGACTTCTCGCGGGTAGGTCCACTCTCCGACAAGCTTGACGCGGTCACGCAAACGGCAAAGCCTGAAGCAGTGCTTCAGGCTGTATTCGGGAAGTACTCCCGCAAGCCGAACTGGCCACCGGGACTCTAGCTCAAGAGCGGCGCGCGGAGATCAAGTTGCAAAGACGATCTCGCCTTCGGCATCGATTCCGATCTCGTGTTCCATACCACAGACCCCGCAAGTCTTGGAGATGTGCCAGATCTCTCCAAGAGTTTTCTTGTTCGATTCTGAGGCCGCTTTGACCTTCATTTTCTTGAAGCTGTATTCGCCGCAATTCTCGCAGGCGTGAGAGCGAGCAATACGTTCGGCCCGCTCCTGAGTTATCTGCTTCAAGTCAGCTTCCGCGGCTCGTCTGGTGCCGATGTCTTCGATTCCGGTGCCCTGTCTCCCGGAACTGCAGCGCGATTCACGAGCTCTCTGAGCCCTCCAATTGCGCCCATCACGCCTGCGGCCTCAGCCGGAAGGAATATCGTCGTGTTCTTGCCTTGAGCGAGAGTTGGAAGCGCCTCCAGATATTTCATCCCCAGCAGGTACATGGCAGCTTGTCCTTCTGGCAATGCACCCGCGATCTTCTGAATTGCCTCGGCCTCAGCGGTGGCCATTGCAAGGCGGGCCGTAGCAAGCCCATCGGCACGCAGGATCGCCGCATCTTTTTCTCCCTCGGCGCGACGGACCTGAGATTCGCGGACGCCCTCAGCCTCGAGAATTGCTGCGCGCTTGCCGGCTTCGGCGTTCGTTACAGCAGCGCGCCGCTCGCGCTCTGCGCGCATCTGAAGCTCCATTGACTGCTGGATGTCGCGCGGCGGCTCGATAGCCTGTAGCTCGACGCGAGTGACATCAACACCCCAGCCGATTGAAGCTTCTTCGATGACTTCGCGCATACGCTTGTTGATCACATCGCGGCTGCCAAGCGTTGCGTCGAGCTCCATTTCTCCAACGATATTTCGCAGTGTGGTACGGGTGAGCGTCTCGAGAGCGTAGGGCAGATTCTGCACCGAGTACGTCGCCTTTTGCGGATCGGCAACACGGTAGTAGATCACCGCATCGATATCGATGGTGACGTTGTCCTTCGTGATTACCGGCTGACTCGGAAAATTGAGAACCTGTTCACGAAGGTCGATTCGTGACGTGTGCCCAGCCGTGACCCGCTTGACGCCGCTAACATCGGACTCGAAGTAGCGAACGTCGATAGATCGCGGTGACTCAATGAACGGCAGAAGTATGTTGAGACCCGACCGGGCAACACGATGAAACCGGCCGAGCCGCTCGACGACCATGACTTCGGCTTGTCCAACGATTTTGAATGATTTCGTTGCTACAAAAACAAGTATCGCGGCAACGACGGCAAGAATGATCAGGCCACCCATGGGTGATCTCCAGAAGAGGGTCAGCGGTCAATAATGCAAAAGAATCCGCCGTCACGGAATTCCGTGGCGGCGGATTCTTTACAAGCGGCGGGCGATCAGTGATTCGCTGAGGCCGTTGTCTTTTCCTTTGCCACTGCGGCGAAAAGATCTCGCTGTGTGAGTCGATTCTTGATCAGGTCGATGGAGCGACGCAGCTGCGAGTCGTCGGTGATGTCGCGTCTCTTGGCAGTTGAATCACCAAAAGCAATGCGCGAGATGCTCGAGCCAAGGAGGCGGTCGATCTCGGATCCGCCGGCTTCGAATTGCACCTTGTCGACTTTCACGCCTTGTGCAACTAGCCGGTTGTAAAACTCGTCGCGCCAAGCTTTCGACACTGCAAATCCGGGCTGAACTTTTCCTTTTTGCTCGACAGCGAAGTTGATCAGCGTCGTGCGGAAGATCTGCGCTTTTGGCGCGAGTGCGGTGAGAAGCTTCTGCTCGTTTGAGCTGAGCGTGTCCGGCTGAATGATGACGTCGGGTGTAATGGCTCCGCCGCCATAGACGATGCGACCACCGTCGGACTTGAACTTCGGCCGTAACTTACGAACGGAGTCTGTCTCCATCGAGTCTGGCAGAACTTCGACGAACGATCCATCGGGAAGAAGCTTTCGCTCTTTTTGAATTGACCGTCCGCTCGGCGTATACCATTTGGCCGTGGTCATCTTGAGGGCGTAGCCGCCGTCGAGTGGATAAACCGTCTGGACGAGTCCCTTTCCAAAGGAAGTCGTTCCAACGATGACTGCCCGATCGTGATCCTGGAGTGCGCCGGCGACGATCTCGGACGCAGATGCCGTGCGGCCGTCCGTAAGGACGATGAGCGGAATGCTCGGCGCGATCGGGCTGCCTGTCGCGTTAAGGACTTCCTGGAAACCCGCGCGACCGCGAACGCTCGACACTTCCTGGCCCTTGTCGAGGAACAGGTTAGCGACAGTGGCTGACTGGTCGAGATAACCGCCGCCATTTCCGCGAAGGTCGAAGATGAGTCCTTTCGCTCCCTCTGCCGTCAGTCGTTTGATAGCTGCGTCGAGCTCGTCTGTTGCCGTCTCGTTGAACTGCTGAAGTGGGACGTATCCGATCTGCCCGTCGAGCATGATCGCGTATGGAACGGCGGGGATGCGAACGTTGGCTCGCGTGAACGTCACGGCGATTGGCTCGGCAACTCCGGTGCGCATGAACTTCACGTTCACTTTGGTTCCCGGGGTGCCCTTCAGAACATCGGAGACCTGTTGTGTCGACCAGCCGCGCGTATTCGCTGTATCCACCTGAACGATGCGGTCGCCTTCGATTACGCCGGCCGCTTCCGCCGGAGTATGCGGGAAAACGCGCTGAACGGTGATGAACTTGTCGACTTCGCCGATTTCCATTCCAACACCGCCGTATTTTCCGCCGGTTTGTGCGTTGAAGGTCGAAAGCTCTTTCGGAGAAAGCAGAACGGAATACGGGTCGTTCAGCTCGTGAACGAGTCCGCGGGCGGCCTTCTCGTACAGCGCGGCCGCATCGACACTGTCGACGAACCGGCTGGAAACGATGGTGAGAACCTGGTCGAGCAGGCGTGCGCCGTCATTTGCCGCACGTTCCTGTGCGACAAAACCGCCCGCAAGGAGCGGCACGGCGATGAGCCCCAAAAGGGCAAATTTGCGTCGATTGATCATACCCGGCCTACTATTGAGTGAGCTTACGCTGAAGGTAGTAGATACGCCCCGAAACTGTGAGTGTTCCGGGGTGCGGCTCCATTCCGCTGACTGTTGGACACTTCAGCGGCTTTCTGCGTTGCGTGTTGCGAGAACATAGTCAACGAGCCATTCCCGGTTGATCTGACGAAACGACGCATTGCGAACCAGTCCTGCGGAGAGGAGCATCTCGTGTGCCGGTTGCAGGACGCGTTGGAGGTGAGAGGGGTAGCGTTGAGCGAGCGGAAGCTGCCGGGCAAGCTCGTCGAGGCCCACACGCCAGGTGACCGTTCCGAGCTCGCGTGCGACTTCGAGCAAGCGATAAAGCCGTCGTGCCACCGGACTGTTGAGTGACTGGTAGTGTGAAGACGAAAGAATGACTACGCATCCGGCGGCGATGTTCTCTCGGAGCATCGCAGAAATCGTGACGCGAGCGTCGCCGGGCTCGGATGCCGTCAGCGCGGGAAACAGAGTGAACTGCTCACGGTCGGCCATCCTTCGTCGTTCGATCGTAACCGAGGTAAGGATCGTGAATCGATCGTCAAGGGGTGCCTTCGTTCGTGCCGCGACGTAGACGCCCGAAGATTCTAGCATGGTTCTTTCAAGGCGATTGAGCGCAGATCGCAGCTGCTCATACGTTCGGCCGTCTACCTGACGGCCAATTGACCGCAGAAAAGCGTGAAGGGTGAACGTCACTGTTCCATCGGACGGGAACCCGGCCTCGGCGTACCGATGGAGTATTTCGACGTACACGTCCTGGTCGAAAGTACCCGGAAGACGATCACCGGGAGACGGAAGAACACGCCAGCGGCCGCCTGTAACCGGAGAGTATGTTCTGGTCGACTCTTCAGCCGAATCGCTGAGCCGAAAAATCGGCAGCGCTTCGAGGGAACGGTCGAGATAGATGGCTCGATTCGCAGAACGTCTGCGGGCTGCGAGAGTCATGTGCAGTGAAAGTGTGGCAAGCTTGCGAATGCGGCAAGGAGCGATCACCCCGAGCCGCGGGATACAACAACGGTCAATTCACATCAAATAACGCCATAACCAAATGAGTATCCTTAAATACGGCGCCCTCACGATGGTCCTTCTGCTGGCAGTCGTGCTGATGCTGATCGGAATTCTGTCGGTAACTAGAGGCGCAACCATCAGGACGGTGATCACCGAGGGCGACAAGGGAGGCCCGCCGGAAGTGAGCGATCCATTGTTTCCCCAAACGATAGTGCTCTTTACGGGGACGCACATAGATGAGGGCAACAGGATCGAAATTCTGTTGAACGGAGAGGGGACGTATCCGAAAATCTGGAAAGACATCGCATCGGCAAAGCGAACCATCACTGTGCAGATGTATTACTCGCAGCCGGGTGCCGTTGCCGACACGATGTCGAAGTATCTCTCCGAAAGAGCACGTGCCGGGGTAAGAGTTCTCGTTCTGTTCGACGCCTTTGGATCGCAGCCCCTCTACGGTGAATGGGTGGAGAATCTGAAAAAGTCAGGTGTCGAGTTCGCCTGGCTGCGGCCGCTCAAGTGGTACACGCTCCATAAGGCTGCCCAGCGTTCTCACGTCCGCGTCATCGTTGTGGACGGGCGCGTGGGGTACACGGGCGGCTTCGGCCTCGCCGACTACTGGCTTGGCGATGGACGTCATGCGGAGCAATGGCGTGAGAGCAACGTTCGGTTCATGGGTCCGGCGGTGGCTGCGCTTCAGGCTGCGTTCGCGTCGGGCTGGGCGGAAGCGAGAGGCGAGCTACTGACTGGCGATGTGTTTTTTCCGCCAATAACATTCGAAGACAAAGGGAATGTGAAGGCGGGCTTGATGCACAGTCTTCCGACTATCGGGAGCACGCCGGCTGAACGCTTCTATGCGCTGACAATTGCCGGTGCACGAAAGACTCTCTACGTCTCAAACTCTTACTTCGTACCGAATTCCGACTTCTGCCAGCTCCTTACCAATGCCGCAAAGCGCGGAGTGGATGTTCGGATCCTCACTGTTGGTCCCACTACGGATGTGAAGTCGACCTGGTATGCGGGGCGAGCGATTTACGAACAGCTGCTCGAAGGCGGAGTGAAGATCTACGAGTACAAGCCAACGATGATGCATGCAAAGACAATTGTGGTAGACGGCCTGTGGTCATCGCTCGGATCGATGAACTTTGACAATAGATCCATTGCCTTCAACAACGAGTCACAGATCCTCGCGCTCGATTCCACGATCGGAAAGCAGATGGATGACATTTTCCTCGAAGACCTCAAGTATTCGGAAGAGATCAAGCTCGATATTTTCAGAAAACGACCCTGGACTAACAGGCTGCTCGAGCAAGGCGCGTCGTTGATGCGCAGAGTCCTGTAGACGGGGAAACACGCTGAAGTTGAAATGGGCGTTCGCGGGAATCGAATGAACCGGCAATTTCATCCCATCATTCGCAAATGGTTTGCGGAAACGCTTGGCGCGCCAAGTGAGCCGCAGCGAATGGGATGGCCGGCTATCGCGAGTGGCAACCATACGCTCATTCTCGCTCCGACCGGGACCGGAAAAACTCTCGCAGCGTTTCTCTGGGAGCTGAACGCCCTGATAGTGGAGGGAATGAAGGAGCCGCTCGCCAACAGCGTTCACCTTCTGTACATCTCTCCGCTGAAGGCGCTTAACAACGACATTCAGCGAAACCTCGAAGCGCCGCTGGCGGATCTGCGCCGCCGGTTTGAGGAAGCTGGAAAGTTGTTCCCGGAATTACGGGTTGGAGTAAGAACTGGCGATACCCCGCCTGCTGCGCGCGCGAAAATGCTTCGCAAGTCGCCGCACATTCTCATCACGACTCCCGAATCGTTGAACATCATGCTGACGAGCATTCGCGGCAGGGGAATGTTCAGTGCCACGCGTGCCGTGATTGTCGATGAGATTCATGCAATCGCCGGGAGCAAGCGCGGGGCTCATCTGGCGTTGACGCTCGAACGACTCGAGGCGCTCACGCAGCGATCACCACAACGGATTGGGCTCTCTGCCACTCAACGGCCGCTCGATGAAGTCGCGAGGTATCTGGGCGGGTGTGAGCCAGCCGCCGATGGAGAGACGGTCTACCGCCAAGTTGCGGTTGTTGACTGTGGCCTCGTTAAGGAGATGGAGATCAAGGTCCAGTCGCCCGTGCCCGACCTTGGTAACGTCGGTGGTAGTGTCTGGCCAGCAGTGGTGCCACTCGTTCTCGATCACATCCGCGCATCGAAAACGACGCTCGTTTTCGTGAACAATCGCGCGCAAGCCGAGAAGATTGCGGGAAAAGTGAATGCGTTGGCAGAGGAGGAGCTGGCGCAGCCATATCACGGTTCGCTCTCGAAAGAACGACGGCACATGCTCGAAGAGCGATTGAAAGCCGGTGAAATTCGGGCGCTGGTAACGACAAGTTCGCTAGAGCTCGGAATCGACATCGGGTCTGTTGATCTCGTGATACAGCTTCAGTCACCGAAGAGAGTCTCGGCCGCGCTGCAACGAATTGGGAGGGCCGGCCACACCCTCGGCGTCGCAAGCAGGGGAATTCTCGTTCCCACGTTTCGTGATGACGCGGTGGAGATCGCGGCAATCGTCGCGGCCATGCGCGCAGGTGAAGTCGAGCCAACCAGGGTCGTTCAAAATGCGCTCGATGTGCTTGCGCAGGTGATCGTTGCGGCAGCGTCAGTCGATGACTGGAAGGCCGGAGATTTGTTCGATCTCTCGCGTCGCGCGTATCCGTATCACCGGTTGAGCCGGGGAGCTTTCGACGAAGTGTTGTCGATGCTTTCGGGGAAGTATCCGTCGGACATCGCCAGTGAGCTGGAGTCGCGCGTCACGTGGGACAAGGTGAACGATCGCGTCACCGGCGACCGCGCGGCACGAATGACGGCGGTGATCTCAGGCGGAACGATTCCGGATCGCGGACTCTATACAGTCAATCTTCCCGATCGCACGCGACTTGGCGAGCTGGACGAGGAGTTCGTGCACGAGTCGAGAGTTGGCGACGTGTTTCAGCTCGGATCGACGACGTGGCGAATCGCGGCGATAGAGCACGATCGCGTGATCGTGAATCCCGCACCGGGAATGGCAGCGCGCATGCCGTTCTGGCACGGTGAATACGGTGCGCGATCGCTCGAGCTGAGCCATCGTGTTGGAGCATTGCGCCGAGAATTGGCCGAAGGCACGTCGCCGAAGATTCTCGAGGAGAAGTACGGGTGCGATGAGGCAACCTCCACCTCGATAATCAACTACATCGGAGCGCAGAGAGCGTCGACCGGAGTGGTTCCCGACGACCGAACGATCGTCATCGAGCACTTCAGAGACGAGACCGGATCCGTAAGGGTGGTGATTCACGCTGCGTTCGGTGGAAGAGTAAATGCACCGTGGGGAATGGCGCTCGCTCAGCGCGCACGAGACGAACTCGGCGGCGTTGACGTTCAGGTGCAGACAACGGACGACGGAGTGATGCTCAGGATGCCGGATCTCGGTCGTCCAGTTCCGGTTGCGGGCCTGCTTGGACTTTCAGCGATTGAAGCTGAAGAGCTGGTGATGGAGGAAGTCGGCTCGACATCCCTGTTCGGTGCGCGGTTTCGGATGAATGCGGCAAGGTCGCTCCTTCTTCCTCGAGGCAATCCGCGCCGGCGCATGCCTCTTTGGCTTCAGCGCCTCAAGGCGCTCGATCTGCTACAAACGGTGAAGCAATTTCCCAGCTTTCCGGTGCTCGTCGAGACGTATCGCGACGTTCTCCAGGAAGCGTTCGACATGAACGGCCTCAAGACAGTGCTGAACGACATCGAGAGTGGAGCGATCGCGGTTCAGGTAGTTCAAACGGAGACGCCATCACCGTTTGCCGCGAGCTTGCAGTTCGGCTTCGTGATGGACTGGCTGTACGGGGATGACACGCCCCGAGCCGAGCAGGCGGCGGCGCTCTTGTCGCTCGACCGTTCGATGCTCGGCGAAGTGATGGGAGAAGAAGCAGGTGACGATCTCACACTTGAGGCAATCCGTTCGATCGTTGCAGAAAGGGGAGGCTATGCACCGCGACGGAGAGCGAGAAGTGTGGACGAGCTCGCCCATCTTCTCGACCGTGCCGGTGATCTCAGCGAAGCCGAAATGGGCGCACGGGTCGCGACTGAGGAAGAGGGCGTTCGAGGTGATCCATTCAACGAGATCGTGTCCAGCCGGCGGGCTATTCTGGTGCCGTTCGGCAGCGAGCCCGAGTGGCGCTATATACTGACCGAAGCCTATCCGAGATATGTCTCTGCCTATGGGTCGGATGCGATGGGCCGGGTGCAGGTTCCTGTATCAGGTGGAAGTGGGGCCGGGATCGATGGTAACGTTGCGGAACTCCACGCCAGCGAGGCGATACCCGAGGTCCTGCTCACTGGTGCAATGACACCAGGCGCGGCGCGACGAGAGATTCTCGCTCGCTTCCTCGCGCTTTCTGGGCCGGTGACTGCTGGCGAGATAAGGGGCCGTTACGGATGGGATGAGCGGTGGATAGAATCCCGGCTCACCGAGTGGCAACGAACGGGCAAGCTTGTTCGCGGACGGTTTCGCGCTGAGCAGACGGAGCCTGAATGGGTCTCCCGGCGGATTGCAGAAGTTGGAAGGCGGCGTGCTCTTGCGGCGCTACGGCGACAGATCGAAGCGGTGGATCTTCCGGTGTATGCGGAGTTGGTACAGCGGTGGCAGCGAGTCGACCCGCGAGATTCGCTACAGGGAGCCGATGGTGTCGCGAATGTGATGCGACAGTTATATGGCCTGAGTCGTCCTGCAAAGTCCTGGGAACGCGACTATCTGCGATCGCGCGTACCCGGATACGATCCGTCCTGGTTGTCTCAGTTTCTCGCCAGCGGGGAAGCAGTTTGGGTTGGAGAGACGAACTCGGACGCCACCGGCGACACGGCAATGCTTTCTCGGCTGCGATTTTTTGGTCGCGGAACGGGATCTCT
>JBDSBT010000148.1:0-5222 GCA_039921425.1 Gemmatimonadaceae bacterium
AAACGGCTCGACCTTGTACGTCTCCACCGCCTCTGGAGTAAGTGCGTGGGTGATTGGATTGATCATCTGAAAAAGGTTGAACGCACGGTCCCCGTGCCCAAGCATCGCAGTCGCCAGTACCGACCAAATAGCCGCATGCGTGTACTGCGCGCCGTTTTCCCGCACCCCCGGGAGATATCCGCGGATGTAACCCGGATCGTGTGAACCCTCATCGAACGACGGCGTGAGCAGCATCAACAGCCGCGCATCTTCGCGCACGAGATGCTTTTCGAACGACTGCATCGCTTGCTTCGCGCGGTCCGGATCGCCCGCGCCCGAGATGATGCTCCAGCTCTGCGCAATCGAATCGATCGCACACTCGGTGTTGACGTGCGAGCCCAGGGGGGCGCCGTCGTCGTAATACGCACGACGATACCATTCGCCGTCCCAGGATGTTGTTTCAACGGCGTTCCGGTACTCATCGGCGGTTGCAATGAGCTCAGCCGCGACGTCGTTGTCACCCCGGCCCGCCGCATGCTCGGCAAATTCGCTAAGCGTCTTGTACAGAAACCAGCCCAGCCAGACGCTCTCTCCCCTTCCTCCAACACCGACGCGGTTCATTCCGTCGTTCCAGTCGCCGCCGCCGATCAGCGGGAGTCCATGAGCCCCCGCCGTGGACGCGCGACGGAGAGCCTGCAGCGCGTGACCATAAACAGTGTTCGTCTTCGATGAAATTTCAGGAACACCGTAGATCTCGTCTTCTTCCGGCTCGAGGAGACGCGAGGCGACATAAGTCGTGACTTCATCGAGAATGGAATTGTCACCAGTCACGCGGATGTAATGATTGAGAACGAACGCCAGCCAGATCAGGTCATCCGCGAATCGCGTGCGCACTCCCCTGCCGCTGTCCGGATGCCACCAATGCTGTACGTCGCCTTCCTCGAACTGCCTCGACGACGCAAACACGATGTGCTCGCGTGCGAGCTTCTGTTCGGCGTAAACGAACGCCATCGAATCCTGGAGCTGGTCACGAAACCCGTATGCGCCGCTCGACTGGTACAGGGCAATACGTCCCCACATGCGGCACGACAGCGCCTGATATAATGACCAGCGATTGACAATGAGATCGAACGTTGGCTCTGGCGTTGTGATGGTGACTGTACTCAACCGCCGGTCCCACGCCGCGATCGACCGCTCGAGCTGCCGTCCTGCCTCGTCGACTTCCCTGTAACGACTGGCAAGCGCCAGTGCGTTGTCGCGCCCGACCGCCGCTCCGAGCACGACACAAATCTCCTGTGTCTCGCCCGGGGCAAGAGCGATCTCCATCTGAAGCGCCGCACAGGTCTCAGGATAGCCATCGGAGTTGCCGTCCAGCTTACCGGCGCGAAGCGCTGCGGGCGACGCAAGAGCGCCGTTCCGACCAATGAAGCTTGTTCGGTTCGAGGTGAAGGCGGTAAGTGCTTCACTGACTGAAGAGAAGGCGACTTGATCAGCGTAATCGGGCTCGAACTTGTTCGACGCTAGCATGATGCTTCGATCGTCCAGCAACTCAACCTGAACGTGCCCCTGCACTCGCTCTCTGTCGGTGCCAAGGAGCCAGTCCACATAGCTGGTGATCGCGACATTTCTTGCGAGCGGGCTCGAGTTGGTAATCGACAGCAACTGGATCTTCACCGGATCCGTCTCGGCCATTCCCGCGCGCAGCCTCGTTACGATCCCATCGTGCGCATGATCAAAGACAGTGTAGCCGGCGCCGTGACGCGTAGTGTACGGCGTTGACTCGCGGATCGGCGCCGCGGTGGCTGTCCACAGATCGCCGGACTCGGTGTCCTGGAGGTAGATGCACTCACCCGGTGCATCGCAGACTGGATCGTTTTCCCAGGGCGTCAGCCGGAAGAAGCTGCTGTTGACTGCCCACGTAACGCCCATCCCGCTCTCGCTCGACATGAAACCTGCAGACGGATTTGCGATGACGTTCGTCCATGGAGTCGGCGGCAACTCCTCGCCAGTGAGGCGAATCTCGTATTCATTCAGAGAGTTGAACCCGCCAATGCCATTGAAGAAGCGGATTCCCGAAGCTTCTGCATTCTCAGACATCGACGATATCGCCGAGAGTCTGCCGGTCGCAATCGATCTGAATTCTCGCAACCGCTCCGAGTCCGCCAATTTGTTTTGCGTTCAGATCTGCCTTGTCGAGAACGAAGACGCCTTTGGCGTCCTCGAGAGTCTTGTCGTCCCGATGTACTATCACTAAATCGCGCACGGCGTCGAGCAAGCCCTGCGAGCCGCTGGAGACGATGACAAGGTCGCAATCCAACCCCTTGAGGTGCCAGTACCTGTGAAGACCAACGACGCCGCTGAGGGACTGGAGTGAGCCCGGTGAGCTCAGCGTCGCCAGAAGCATCGGCCATTCTCCGGTGATCCCGATCGCGATGAGATCGGCTCGGCTGGCCGTTCGTCCCAGCGCATTCGTCCCATAGAGAATTCGGCTGGCAAGGTCCTGAGAGATGTCAGGATTAACGCTCGTGACGAGTGGACTGACGACCGTTTCCGCGGCTGGCTGAACCTCCGTGCCAGTCGCCTTGAACCTCACCGCGAGTTGCAGCGCGCCTGCAAGATCCCTCGCAAAGAAAGTCGTGAACACGACTGACGCCGACTCTCCGGCGGGCACAGCGACCCTCGCACGAATCGCCAGGACCGGATCGAGAACCGCTCCGACAGTTCCTTCCAGCTCGCCCGGATTATCCATCGCGACTGGATTGCGTGGCGATCGACCCCGCCCGACAAAGACTGATCGATCCGTTTCGAAAGTAACTGCGCCCACGGCATTCTCGACCGCGATTGTATGACCGCACCACATTGGTTGATGGATGGCCGCTCTGGGCCGGCGCATAGCCAGAAGCGTCCGGGTGTCAGCAAGCCATTCTGTCTGTACGAAGAGGTTCCCGAATGCGCGATGACCGCGGTCCGATATCGTCGATGCCAGTACGACTTCCTGGTAACTGGTGAGCTCGATCTCCTTCTCCTCTGCCGACAGGTTCTTCAGCGTCACACGGCGCACCTCGGCCGCAACATCTGGCAGGACCATTATCTGGGTGCGAGTCTCGATGTCGCCATCCTGCCGGCTGAAGGTCACTGCGTCCCCCTCGAAGCTCGCCTCATACCATAGAGTATCTGCGCAGACGGGTTGATGACCCGCAGACCAGACGCTTCCCGATCCGACGTCGCTCAGGTAGCACCACTGTCCATAGTCGTCGCGGGTGCCGTCCACTCTCCAGCGATTTATGGCGATATCGCCATACTTGCTGATGCCACTGCCGGCGTTGCTGACGAGCACCGTGTATGGAAGACGGCCAAGTAACGCAAGCCTCGGCAACGGGGTATCGGCCGAGTCGAATGTTCGAGCGACTGAGCTGGTTGGCACCAGGATCTCCGAGGGAAATTGGGTTTTTGTAGGTGTCAAATCCCGGGCCTGACAAAATCACTTACGCGGCTGGATGTAAACGATTACATTTTTGGTTATGTGTCAACCCTGTGGCGATGGCGACCATAAAAGACGTTGCACGTGAAGCTTCCGTTTCGGTAGCGACCGTGTCGCGCGTCTTCAGCGGCGCCGCCGTCGTGCGCGAGGAAACAGCTCGCCGCATAAGGGAAGTCGCAGTAACGCTCCGGTATACACCTCACTCCGGCGCGCGAAGTCTGATTACCAACCGCACGAACACACTTGGAGTTCTTCTTCCCGATTTATATGGGGAATTCTTCTCCGAGTTGATTCACGGAATCGATCTAACCGCACGCAATAGTGGCTACCACATCCTCGTGTCACGATCATGGGAAGGCCGTACCGAGATCGAAGAGGCAATGCGCTCAATGCGCGGCCGAGTCGACGGGGTGTTACTCATGTCACCGGACGTTCACGCTGACACACTTCTCAACGTTCCAGCGAACCTTCCCGTCGTTCTTCTATGTTCGCCGGCGCGGGGACAGGAGGTCGACTCAGTCACCATCCAGAACTCCCGGGGCGCCCGCGAGATGGTTACACACCTGATCTCGATCGGTCATCGGCAGATCGCAATCATCAAGGGATCAGCCGGCAACTTTGACGCGGCAGAGCGTCTGCGTGGCTATCGCTACGCACTGCACGACGGCGGTATCGCGACCAATCCTGATCTTGAGCGCGATGGTGATTTCACCGAAGCCGGCGGATACGCCGCAGCGCAGGACCTACTCGCAATGAAACCGCGTCCAACCGCGGTTTTTGCAGCTAATGACTCCATGGCAATCGGCGCATTGAGCGCTTTTCGACAAGCAGGAGTACGTATCCCGGAGGATATGGCTATCGCCGGCTTCGACGACATCCCGCTTTGCAGATACATGGACCCGCCGTTGTCGTCGGTCAGAGTGCATATCGCTGACCTTGGCGCGAAAGCAGTCGATGTGCTGCTGCACGCAATAACGCACAAGAACGACCACGTCCGTCGCCGCGAGCGAATGGCTACCGAGCTCGTCATCCGACGCTCCACCGGCGGTGAGCCAGCGGAGCGACCGCCCCCAAAAACCTTCAACAGAGGGATGACTTCGGTCTAGTCAGTCAAGCAACAAAAACACAGCTAGTCACCAAACAAAAGGGAGAAGTAAATGACTACCAGCAACATCCATTTTCACCGATTTCGTCGAGCAATCGTAACAGCGGTAACGCTGGTCGCCGCCATGAGCACAACGCTTGCTGCACAGACTTCGACCGGCATTCTTCGCGGCGCCGTTACAGGCGCCGGCGGCGCACCGGCCACCGGTGCGCAGATAACCGCCACGAATGTGTCGAGTGGCGTGCCTCGTACGACGACCGCTCATGATGACGGACAGTATGTGCTCGCCGGCGTTATCCCGGGCACTTACTCAGTCACGGTCCGTCGCATCGGGACCTCACCGCAAACGCGCACCGTCGTCATTCAGATCGGCGCAACCCAGCTGCAGAACTTCGCGCTAGTCGACCAGGCTACGACACTCGAGACGCAAGTTGTCACGGCAACCACGACCCGTGAGACTCAAACGTCAGAGACGGCGACGAATATCACCAAGGCCCAGATCGAGAAGCTGCCGACGCCGAGCCGGAACTTTCTCGATCTTGCGGCGTTGTCACCCGGCATTACGGTGACGGAAGACCGCGTGAACGGCAATTTCAGAACCGTTTCCGCAGGCGGTCAGGCACCGTCGAGCGTCAACCTGTTCATCGATGGAACGAG
>JBDSBT010000149.1:0-10889 GCA_039921425.1 Gemmatimonadaceae bacterium
GTTTTGCGATGCATGAGGTGCCTCGTAGGCTCCCTGACCAGTTGTAATCACGATGCGGCTGTGGTGCCGAAGCGTGTCGAGTGGGCCGCCGGAAAGTCCCTGCAAAAACCACGCAGGATTGTTGAAGAAGCTATTCTCGTCGGAAAAGCCCTTGAGGTAGCCCGGGCTCAGATCGTAGAAGCCGCTCATTCCGATGAGCGTGTCGAACAGATCCGGGCGGCGGAAGAAAGCATTCGCCGCATGAAAGGCACCGAAGCTGGCGCCAGTCGTCGCGATTCTTTCAGATGGGTTGCCCACTGCGTTGCGGATATATGGGACTACCTCTTCTTCGACGTACCCAGAGTACAACGCCTGTCGCCTCGCCTGTTCGCGAACCGGCAGTGTGCGATCCATCCACGCATGCGAGTTGATGCTGTCGATGGAAAAGAGCCGGATGCGACCGGCCATGATGGCGGGCTCGACTGCTTTGATAAGGAAAAATCGCTCGTTTTCGAGATAGTCGGCAGCCGCAGTTGGAAAGAGCAGAACCGGACGTCCACGAGTCCCATATGTGACAATCGGCATCGAAATGCCGAGTCGCGGGCTTCGCCATCCATCGAGCCGTCGTGGAAGGCGGTCGTCTACAAACTTCAAGCAGATATCCGTGTGCTGATTACTCTCGCTGGCTTGTCGTGATACGACGACGCAGCCTCGATGAATGCGTCGAACAACCGGCGCATGTTCGGATCCAGGTCAGCGAGGTCTTCAGGATGCCATTGAACGCCGAGCACGAAGTTGTCGTCATTCGACTCGACGCCTTCGATGAGACCATCAGGCGCGAATGCATTTGCGACCAGAGTCGGCGCAAGGTACTTGATACCCTGGTGGTGCATACTGTTCACGAGAACGGTGTCGGCTCCCAACACTTTGTTGAGCCGTGTGTTCGCAACGACGTTGACAGAATGCACGAGATCCTGCCGAGTACCCGCGCCGACCTTCGGCCAGTAGTCGTGTTTGATTGCATCAGGATACTGGGAGCCGATGTCCTGATACAAAGTGCCACCGGCGGCGACACTGAGAATCTGGGCGCCCCGACAGACCGCGAGAATCGGCTTGCGATCCTTCATTGCCCAGTCGGCGAGCATTATCTCCGTTCGGTCGCGATCGGGATCGACCCGACCGCATACGCCGGATTTCTCTTCGTTGTACGAGAGGGGATCGACGTCAACTCCGCCGGGAAGAAAGATTCCATCGACGCGGTCGTAGATCTCGCGGAGAGTGTCCGGATCGTCGAGGAGCGGGACAAGCCATGGAATGGCACCGGACGCGGTAAGCGTCCGCACGTACCGCTGGCTCATGATCCAGCAACGTGGCAACTCATCCGGAATTTCTTCCAGGGTCTGGGTTGGGACGGCGATAATCGGCCGCACTGCCTTCATCACGAAGCAGCGGGCGTCATTACGCCTTCTGCTGTCTCTCTGATCAACTGATCCACAACGGCTTTCAAATCTCCAGTCTCCTTGAACGTCGCAAGCTGCCTGTCAGCGCTCGACCCTTCTTCAATGATCTTGTAGGCGTATTCGATTTCCTTCCGCGTTCCAAGCTCGTCCATCACGTCGCCAAGGAACCATTCTATCAGTTCCCTGATGAGTACCGGGGCTGGAAACTCCTGCTTCTTACCGAAATCTATGAGCTTTCCCTTGATGCCCCAACGGACAGCGCGCCATTTGTTCTCTTCGATCAGCTCCGAGCGATAGACACGGAAGGTCAGATTATCGCGGCGGAGCTTCCACATTTTCGCAACGACTGCCTGAAGAATCGCGGCGACGCAAATCGCCTCGTCCACGCGAGTACAGACATCGCAATTGCGGAACTCGAGCGTTGGGTACTTGTAATGAGGCCTAACGTCCCACCAGAGCTTCGATGCGTCAGGAATGCTTTTCGTCCGAACCAGGGTATCCACCAGGTCCAGGTAGTCGGCATTGCTGGAAAAAACGCGGGGGACGCCGCTACGCGGAAAGTTCTTGAAGATGATGCTGCGGTACGAATGCAGGCCCGTTTTTCGGCCCATCCAGAACGGCGAGCTGGTGGAAAGGCAGAGGATATGTGGCAGGACGTAACGCGCCGCGTTAAGACAGTCGATGCGGAATTCGGGATCCTCGATGCCAATGTGAACGTGAGTGCCGAAAATGAGCAGGCGGTCGGCAAGGTCCTTGAGCTCTTCCTTCACACCCAGATAGCGTTCGAGGGGGGTAGCGTGCTGAAGCTGCCACGACGAAAATGGATGCGTTCCAGCAGCTACGATCGTGAGACCGTGCGTTTCCGCAGTTTCGATGATGGCGCAGCGAAGCTTCACGAGCTCTTCGCGCGCATCCTGAATCGTCGCACAGACTTTGGTGCCGACCTCCACCTGACACTGATGGAGCTCCGGCTTCACGTCCCGGAGAAGCGGAAGATCCGATTTCATGATCTTGTCAATTCCGCTTTGCAGCTCGCGAGTCACGGGATCGATGATCTGATACTCTTCCTCGATTCCGACGGTAAGTGAAGGAGGCTTCATTCCTGACTTCATCGCTTCTCCAGTAGCAGGGTCGGCACATTGGATCCGCCGCCGGCGGTGACGTTCAACAGCTCGTCGGTTGAGATACGAGTGAGGCATCCCTCGATGAAGCGCCCGTGAGATACGTATGGCGCCGTGTCGAGCGAGCGGTTGTAGATCTCGAGCTTGCCATCGACCCACGACGGAAACGGCTCTTCGGGAATTGACACGCGCTGCTGTACGATGAACGGCTCATCCACCGCCGCACGAATTGCTTCCTCCCACTTTTCGGCCGATACAGTCCACCCGAGCACTATGCCGCGACCGCCGTAATCGTCATTCGGCTTGAGGACGAGCTGATCGCGGTTCTGTGTCATCCACGGAAGGAGATCTATTTTCTTTCCATCGAATTCTGTCGATCGCTCGGTGACGACGCGGGTCCATGGAACGTGCATGGCAACAGCGCGTCGCTCTTGTTCCGAGAACAGGCTCGCATTGAGCTCGTCGCCGATCACGGCAAGACTGGCCTTCTTGTGAAGCAGCTTGCAGCGGAACGGGTTCACCATGCACACGGAGCGCTCTCTCACTGCGCGGACGATGTCGTGATCGATTCCACACTCGTTGATCAGCTCGTCGATCAGGACTCTCTTGTACATGAGTGTCACATGGAGGTCGCCGGCATAGAGCTTTCCGGCCCGATACTCCATCTCGCGTGGATCGACGATCACGCATTCGAGTCCGTTTTGCTTGAAGAAATCGCGGAAGAGAACGAACTCGCTTTGCGTTGGAACGTCAGACCAGTCTACGATTGCAACGCGAGGTGCTTCGCGCGATCCACTCCATTGCCTGTGGGCGTCGAGAAGGGCGTGCTCAACCCCCGGTGCTGACGGCAACGGCAGGCAGTTGTACTCGCGTCGGAAGTCAGCCATCAACGGAAGCGACAGGAACGCTTCGGTCAGCGCGTCGCTGTAAGCAGCGCCCGCCGGAGTCTCCGCGTTGTATTCCGTGAACTTCAACCCCGACCCATCGTTGCCCTCGGCGAAAAAGGCATCGAGGCGAGAAGTAGGACTGGCATCTCGAAATCCCGGATCGTCGTGGATCAGGGTTTCTTCCCAGTCGAGCAGGCCGAATTGCGCGCGAAGCGCATTGTCGGCCATGGCAGCAACGCGCGCCTTCTCCAGGGCCGAGAGCACCTGGGCCGAACGATCGGCGAGCAACCGGTACTGCTCGAACGTCAGGAAGCGGGGACGCAAAACCGAGCAGAGCTGCCGACCGCCAAACTCCAGCCCCTTGGCCACGAGCTGGTGATGAAACCAGTCGTGTGAATCTGCCGCTACTTCGGACGTGAGAAG
This sequence comes from Gemmatimonadaceae bacterium, assembly GCA_039921425.1. Taxonomy (GTDB): domain Bacteria; phylum Gemmatimonadota; class Gemmatimonadetes; order Gemmatimonadales; family Gemmatimonadaceae; genus UBA4720. The sequence continues at coordinate 3,871 of JBDSBT010000149.1, forward strand.
TTCGTGATACCGCTCGACAGCCGACTTCACCCAGGCACCGACGCGAATTTCGCGGCCTTCGGCGTTCTCGGCGCCTTGGACATCTTGATCGCCATGTCCGCCATGTGCGTCACGGTCCAGTCGAAAAACGGACGTGTGAGCGAGTTGATATCCATGTCGGGAGCGGGATTCATGAAGTCGATAGCGTACGGAACCCCACCGCGAACGGCGAACTCAACGCTGTTCATGTCGTAGTCCAGAGCGCGCACGAGCTTCAGTGCATCGTCGACGATTCGCTTGTTCAAGTCCGGCGACAGGTAGCTCTCGTCCTCGATGTACATCCGCCGCTTTGGATCATATTGCATGGGCAGGACTTCTTCCTGGCCGAGGCAGAGGCAGCGGATGTATTGGTCCCATTCGATGAATTCCTGAAGCACCATCGTGAGCAATCCGCTCTCGTTGTAATTCTGGATGACTTCCTGGAAGGAGTGGCAGATGTACACGTCGCGCCAGCCACCGCCGTGCGCGTCCTTCAGGACGCAGGGAAGGCCGACGTATTCGATCGCGCCGTTCCAGTCCATCGGGAACTTCAAATTTCGCAGGCTCTCCGTGTGCGAGATTCCCGGGATGTAATCCTTGTTCGGAAGTACAACGGTCTTTGGATGCGCAACGCCAACTGTTGTCGCCAGCGTAGAGTCAAAAAACTTGTCGTCGGCCGACCACATGAACGGATTGTTCACGACTCTCGTTCCCAACAGCGAGGCATGCTTGAGGTAGGCGCGGTAGAAGCCGACCTCATGCGAGATACGATCGATTATCACGTCATATTCGCTGGGCTCACCCATTCTGGTGATATCGAGCGAACAGTATTCGGCTTTAACTCCAGCATTACGGCCATTTACTTCCTCGATGAACGCAGGAGGAAACGACCACTCGCGGCCAACGAGGAGGCCGATTTTCTTATCCATTGGGCGGTACTCCGTGATGGGCTGAAAGAAAATAATGCAAGACGGTCACCGCCGAACGACGGCTAGCGCGAAAAAACCGTCCCGTGTGGCCTTACGGTACCGATGAAACCATGCGGCCATGTTTTACCCGTGAGATAGATACCAGGACGGGAGCTTCCCGGGTCCCGAAACTTGTCATCGAAAGCAAGAGCACCGGATTTTGAATCGAAGTTGATTATGTAGAGTCGGTTTCCCTTTCCGCCGGATGAGTTCAATACAACGCGCGTGCCTGTTGGATCGATCGAGACCCAGTGCGGACCCTCGTCGTCACCCACGGCGAGGCGCGACACCTCGCGTGGATGCATCGGGTCACTGATGTCCATCGCAACGAGCGCGTGCGCTTCGGGAACAGTCTGAAGCCAGTAATGGCCGGTGAGGATCGGCACACCACAGTTTGTGCCTTCGAACGACATTACAAAGTCTGCTTTAGGCTCCGGCCGATTGACGTCTCGAAGAAGGTAAAGACCGCAGTTGAAGGTGTGGATATAGACGCTCTTTCCGTCGGGCAAGAGGCGCGGCTCGCCAGTGTATCGATTCTCATTCCCGCGCGGACCCGGCTTGAGCGCGACACTCTTGATCAGCTTGAGGTCCGATAGTCTCCAGAACTGCACCCATTCCGACGTCGCGAGAGTGTCGGCTTCGTTCATGTCGGTGGTTGTCGAGATAGCGCGATCGATGGAGGGCATCGGCAGGACTGCGTACGGGTAGATGTGCTTCTCCGAGATTGCCGCGTCGCTCGCGTCGCCACTTCGCAGCACATGTCCGCGTTCACTCATTTCGACAAGCCCACCCGTGGAGTGCTCCATCGGATCGGCCATCGTCATCGGGCCGCTCGCATGATGCATTTCCATGTCGCCAGGCATCGCCCGGTATTGAAACGTCGTCAGCACGTTTCCGTCAGCCAGTCGAACGTACGTGTGCGGATGACTGTAACCGGCCAGGTCTCCAAACGACGTCAAAATGCGCGGATGAAGCGGCTGTGTGAGATCGAAGAGCCACGTACGCCCCGCATGAAATCCGTTCGCGAGAAGATGCCCGTTCGCGGGCAGCACCGCTTCAGTATGATGGGGATGAGCGCCAACAACGCCAGTTGGGATGGAGGCGACGATTTCACCGTAATGTGCCGAAGACGGAGTTGCGTCGATCACCGCGAGGAAGTCACTCGCTTTCCCGTCCGCATCGCCTGCCCAGACAAAGAGATACGACGGTTTCGCAGCGACAAGGGATACGAGGCCGAGCACGGCGACAAGCGGGATCAGCAAGCGACGCATATCGTTTTTCTCCTGTGGTGAGTCAGCGTTGGAAGTCCAGAATGATAGGTCGAACCACCGCGTGAAATCTGCTTCTCCCTCGTGGGGCCCGCGGACCGAGGATTAGCGGAATGTCGCGATTTCCGCCAGCGTCTTCCTTTGAATGTCCGGTACCTTCGCCTCCGCGGCTGGATGGCCAGCGACCACGAGCATCATCGGTCTCTCATTTGCCGGCCGGCCCAGCAAATCGCGCAGGAAATCCATCGGACTCGGTGTATGCGTAAGCGCGACAAGACCGGCATGATGCAGCGCTGCGAGCAGCAGGCCGGTCGCGATTCCCACGGATTCCTGCACGTAGTAGTGCGTCTTGCGCTTCCCGTCTTCCGAAATGCCGTATCGTTCAGCGAAGACAGCGATAAGATAGGGAGCGTCTTCGAGGTACGACTTGATTGCATCGGTTCCAAGCGGCTCGAGGGCAGACAGCCATTCCACTGGAGCCGTCGAGTAAAAGTCCCGCTCTGCTTTTTCGGCGGCTTCCCGGATACTGTGTTTGAGATCCGGATCTCCAATCACCACGAAGTGCCACGGCTGCTGATGCGCCCCGCTCGGCGCCGTTCCCGCGGCCTGGATGCACGACTCGATGACTCGTATGTCAACGGGGCGAGAGCTGAAATGGCGAGTTGTTCGTCGCCGTTTCAGCTCCGCGGCGAACTCCTCGCTCCGCAGCAGCATCTCGGCTGGGGGAAACTCAATGTAGGAAGGCAGCGGGATGAATCCGGCAGTTTTCAAAGGCATATCTCGTGGCGACAGGCTGGACTACTACTATACTATGTTGAGATCACGGCAACAGAGGACGCCGCCCACTGTATTCCCTTCGATACCATGACCTTGCCCAAGTCGATTCGCCGTCTCTCTTGCCTCGTCATAGTGGCCTCGTCGGCTACGGCCGGAGCTCAGCAGAAAGAGAAATCGCCGCCGATTCTGGATCAGGCTTCGATCGAGAAAGCTCCCACACGCTTTCCGTTTCGCATTCCACAGAGAGGGCCACTCGCGGTTCATCTCGAGATCCTTCTCGACAGGGCAGGTTTTTCGCCGGGAATAGTTGACGGCGCGTGGGGAACTAACGCTGCGAAGGCGGTCACGTTCTTCGCCCATCCTGACGATTCGTCCCGCTTCAAGGGCGATTCCCCGCTGCAGGTCAAATCCATCGACCAATCGACCTACGAACGACTGCGCTCGACGTCCAAACGGCCGCTTGTTCGCTGGTACACCATTTCGAGCGCAGACACGAAGGGTCCCTTCACGCCCGTGCCGGAAGGTGTCTACAAACAGGCCAGGCTTTCGTGCCTGTGCTATGCGTCAGTCGCGGAAGCACTGTCGGAAAAATTCCACACTTCAATAAAGTTTCTTGCGCAGCTCAATCCGCGCGTGAAACTCGCTGCGCTCGATGCCGGAATGAAGCTGCTCGTGCCGGATGTCGACGATGATGGATCTGCTACGCCGCAGGACACGTCACTCGCCGCCCGGTTGATTATCTCGAAGAAAGGTTACTGGACTCAGGTCCTCGACGCGCACGGAAAGATCATCTATCACTTTCCTTCGACGCTCGGCGCGGGATATGATGCGTCGCCGACAGGAAACTTCAAGGTCACCAACGTCTCGTTCGATCCCGCGTTCAAGTACCAGCCGAAGCTTTTCGCCGAGGTGCCTGATGACGAGCCAGAGGCCCTGCTGCCTCAGGGGCCAAATTCTCCGGTCGGCGTGGTGTGGATGTCGCTATCCAAGCCGCACTACGGGATTCATGGAACATCGTCACCCGAGACGATTGGCTACGCCAATTCTCACGGCTGCGTCCGCCTCACTAACTGGGATGCACTTCGACTCGCTTACCTGCTCCCGGACGGAACGCCAGTCGAGTTCAAGTAGTCGCTCATGCGCGACGCGTGGCCGGTTACCGCCTCGCGAGCGCTAATGCGTCGTTCTGTTGGCCGCGAGAAAGCGCTCGACTGCCGGCCAGACGAGCTCTGGCCGCTCGGCGTATGTGAAATGCGCTGCGCGCGGAACCCTGAGAAGCGTCGCCATGCCTTTCGGCATCGAGGTGACCCATTCCTCGACCATATCCATCGGAATAGTCTCTCGCTCGCCATGCACCACGAGGAGGGGCACTTTCAGTGTGTGAAGCGCGGGCCGTAGATCCCAGTCGCCATAGGAGCGCATGATCACCCCGTTTCCAATTCGCGACCCGTAGCGAATTCCATTTACGTCGGTCGCGCACAGGTCTGACTTCACCAGTCTCATGCCGCTGCGAGGATTGGCGAGCCGAGGCCGCAGTCCGATTGCCCACATGTCGCGGCACGCCTGGCGTGAGTCTTCCTGCGAGAGTTTGTCGTCGTTCTGCCGAGCAGAGGCCGCACTCATCTTCTTGCGCTCCGCCGGCGTCAGACGGCTGTTCAGATTCCCCCCGTATCGCTTCCAGAAGTCACCAAGCCGAGGTGGAACCGGTCCAAAGAAAACCATGCTTCGCACGCTTGCCGGGTGTACGATTGCGTAGGAGGCGGCAAGCAGAGGCCCGTATGAATGCGCGAGCAGGGTTAGCTGCCGAAGTGCGAAGTGCTGTCGGATTTCCTCCAGGTCCTGTATCTGCCGGGAAGCCAGCAGTCTGCTGGTATCGGGCGGCAACTCGCTTTTGCCACCGCCTCGCTGGTCGTAGAAGATGACGACGTGCTTCTTGCCGAGGTGACTGGCGAAATCGCCGTAGATGCTCTCGAGGTCCATTCCGGGACCGCCGTGAATCGCGATGAGCGTGTCGACGCCGGGTACAGGTCGTCCGACAATTGTGTAATAGAGGCGCGCCGAATCAGACGTGGTGATGTAGCCGCTCGACTGCGCAGTCGCCGCGAATGGGATGGCGAGCGCCAGCGCGAACGCGGTGCAGAATGTCAACAAGCGAATAACCGTAGATTTTTCAAGTCCTACGTCGAGGTTCACGCCTCACTCTCTTTAGTGGGCCGAGCCTGCCGCTCGTGTGCCCAAATCTGCAACGTTCGGGACGCCTCCAACACTGCCCCCGATTCAAATCGTAGGGATCAATCATTTGAGGCTAGATGAGCGCTGCTGCCACCGGCGGAGGGCAATGGCACTCCAGACCACTTCGGCGACGCCGAACGGCCAGGCTCCCTGAAGAAATCCGTACACAGCAGCCAGGGCGCAGGATATTGCGAACGCAAACACGAACCACGCGCTCCGCTCCTCGAGCGCGTACGTCACCAGCATCGCTACGACGGCGGCAAGGCCGAAGGCCGTGAGCGAATCCACTCGTCAGGTTTCGGTGATGCCGAGCTCCGCTCGGAGAAAAGCAGCCGCTCCCGGCGGTCCCGACAATCTGAGGGAGATCGGTCCCTGCTGAGGCAGCACGTCGATGAAGAATTCGAGAAACGGACAGCAGAGTCGCTCCGATGCGACAAACCGCGTCATGGCGTCGTAAGCTGAAGCGGGGAAGACGAAGGTCAGCGAATCGGGTTCGCTGCGGACGTCGGTCGCAGTTTCCGTAGAGAGTCGGCGCGCAAGCTCGAAGTGAGCGTCACGCTCGGCGAGTGGAATCGCGGTCATGTCGCACGCGAATGGGACTGGCTCAGTCATGGTGATCGGAATCTACTGAATTAGCCAGTCCGACCTGGACGGCTTCATGACTGTCGACGCGATGCACTTCGTAGCCGGTCCTAGAACACGATCCGCGTTGCGACTCCTCCGCCCTCTCCACCGCCTGTCGTTGCCTTGCCGCTCTTGTCAAACGAAACGTACTTGATCGTCGACGTGTACGATTTGCCATCTGCGGAAAGCGTGATCGCCTCTGTCAGGACGCCACGCCCGGCTGGCAACCAGGCATTGTCGTTTCCGGGGCCATCGGCTGGCGCAGGGGCTCTTGTCTGGTAAAACAAATATTTTGTCTCGAATTGGCGCGGCCCCCTCTTTCTCCAAACGCCATAAGCAGGCGGGGAGGAATTTGCGGCCTCATCATAGTTCGACGACTCGGTCATGGTTCCACCGGCGTTGTATGAATACAGGAATTCGAGGTCTGGCACACCTCCCAGTACGCCGCCATTGAAGTGAATCCGTGAATGCCACGCGCCCGCGAGACTGACGTCCTGCGTCGCGTCACTCTCCTCCGGAGGCGCTGCGCCATTGCATCCAGTGGCGATCAGCAACGCCGAACATGCCGCGAGCAACGACACAAAGTGGTGTTTCATTCGGTTATCTCAGTTTCTCTGTTCACGCGGCCCGACGGAATGTGGAGCACCTGCATCCGCGCCGGGTGAACTGAATCCCGTGGAGGATCGGTGAAGATCGCGCGCGGCAGCTGGGCATGCAGCTGAGCCGCGACGAAAAAACTCGAGGCGGCGGCAATCATGCCGCGCGAAAGACGCTTCATGCTGTGCATGCCGGTAAATGTGGGCTGAGGCTGCTGCGCCCGTTAGCGCCACTCGACCAAATGGGCGTGTTTCTAATACCAGGTATAGACTAGACGCTTTAAATAGGGCGCAATGCCGGCAACCCCTGGCCTGAGCAATGCAAACACCGCTTTATAACGGTGGATCGACATCTTTCAGCATTAGCGGCTGGTTTACACATAACGGGAACTCCACAATGAACATCGGCATCATGGGATCGGGCGAAGTTGCACAATCACTCGGCGACGGCTTCCTCGAGCACGGACACAACGTCATGCTCGGCACACGCGACGTGACCAAGCTTTCCGGGTGGGCATCGAAGAACAAAAGTGCGA